>NZ_VWWC01000076.1:0-33509 GCF_011753175.1 Burkholderia sp. Cy-637
GGCAGCCTGCGCCGCCGGTGCCGGCTTCGCTTCGGCCTGGGCCGGCGCGGCGGCCTTGGGCGCTTCCGCCTTGGCTGCCTCGGCCTTCGGCGCGGCCGCGGCCGGCGCGGCGCCTTCACCGCTTTCCAGCAGCACGATCAGCGTGCCTTCCGAGACGTTGTCGCCGATCTTGACCTTGATTTCCTTGACCACGCCGGCGGCCGGGCTCGGCACGTCCATGGTGGCCTTGTCCGATTCCAGCGTGACCAGCGACTGTTCCTTCTCGACCTTGTCGCCGACCTTCACGCCGATCTCGATGACCGGGATGTCCGTGAAGTCGCCGATGTCCGGCACCTTCACCTCGACCGTGCCGCCAGCGGCAGCCGGCGCAGCGGCGGGAGCCGCGGCCGGTGCTTCGGCCTTCGGCGCCTCGGCTGCCTTCGGGGCTTCGGCCTTGGCCTCGCCCGCGCCGCCCTCGAGGATCACGATCAGCGTGCCTTCCGACACGTTGTCGCCCACCTTGACCTTCACTTCCTTGACCACGCCGGCTTCCGAGCTCGGCACGTCCATGGTGGCCTTGTCCGATTCCAGCGTGACGAGCGACTGCTCCTTCTCCACCGTATCGCCCGCCTTCACCAGCACCTCGATGACGGGAATTTCCTTGAAATCGCCGATATCCGGCACTTTCACTTCGATCACTTGACTCATCTGTATCTGTCTCCTGGGTCGCGCGCGCCGTCACCGGCGTGCGCGGCATGACATGGCACGTTTGCGTTAAACCGTCATCGGATTGGGCTTGGACGGATCGAGGTCGTACTTCTTGATCGCCTCGGCCACGACCTTGCGGTCGATCGTGCCTTCGTCGGCCAGCGCGTTCAGCGCGGCGACGGTCACCCAGTAGCGGTCCACCTCGAAGAAGTGGCGCAGCGCCTTGCGGGTGTCCGAACGGCCGTAGCCGTCGGTACCGAGCACCACGAAGCGGCGGTCGATCTGGCCGCGGATCTGGTCGACCAGCGCGCGCACGTAGTCGGTCGATGCGATCACCGGGCCTTGCGTGTCCTTCAGCAGCTTCTGGACATGCGACAGGCGACGCTCCTCGGTCGGGTTCAGCAGGTTCCAGCGCTCGACGTCATGGCCTTCGCGGGCCAGTTCGGTGAAGCTCGGCACGCTCCAGAGGTCGGCGGCGACGCCCCAGTCGTTCTTCAGCAGGTCGGCGGCGGCGATCACTTCGTTGAAGATCGTGCCCGCGCCCAGCAGTTGCACGCGCGGCGCCTTCTGGTCGGCCTCGGCCTTCCTGAACGCGTACATGCCCTTGATGATGTCGGCCGCCACGTGCTCGCCCTGCGGGATCGCCGGGTGCTCGTAGTTCTCGTTCATCACCGTGATGTAGTAGTACACGTCTTCCTGGTCGGCCACCATGCGCTGCAGGCCGTTCTGGATGATCACCGCGAGTTCATAGCCGAAGGTCGGGTCATAGCTGACGCAGTTCGGCACCGAGGCCGCCCACAGCAGCGAGTGGCCGTCCTCGTGCTGCAGGCCTTCGCCGTTCAGCGTGGTGCGGCCGGCGGTGCCGCCCAGCAGGAAGCCGCGTGAACGCATGTCGCCAGCGGCCCAGGCCAGGTCGCCGATACGCTGGAAGCCGAACATCGAGTAGAAGATGTAGAACGGCACCATGATCTCGTTGTGCGTCGAATACGACGTCGCCGCCGCGATCCAGTCGCACATGCCGCCCGCTTCGTTGATGCCTTCCTGCAGGATCTGGCCGGTTTCCGATTCCTTGTAGAACATCAGCTGGTCGGAATCTTCCGGCACGTACTTCTGGCCCTGCTGGTTCCAGATGCCGATCTGGCGGAACAGGCCTTCCATGCCGAAGGTACGCGACTCGTCCGGGACGATCGGCACCACGCGCTTGCCCAGCGCCTTGTCCTTGAGCAGGATGTTCAGGATCCGCACGAAGGACATGGTGGTCGAGATCTCGCGGCCTTCGCCGGTGCCCTTGAGCAGCGGCTCGAACACCTCGAGCGCCGGCACCGGCAGCGATTCCGCCTTCTGGCGGCGCTGCGGCAGGTAGCCGCCGAGCGCCTGGCGGTGCTGGCGCATGTACTCGAGTTCCTTCGAGCCTTCCTCGAACTTCAGGTAGGGCACGTCGCCGATCACGTCGTCCGAGATCGGCAGGCGGAACTGGTCGCGGAAGCGCTTCAGTTGCTCGACCGGCAGCTTCTTCTGCTGGTGCGTGATGTTCATGGCCTGGCCGGCCTCGCCCATGCCGTAGCCCTTGATGGTCTTGGCCAGGATCACGGTCGGCGAGCCCTTCGAGTTGCTCGCCTCGTGGAACGCCGCGTAGATCTTGTGCGGATCGTGGCCGCCGCGGTTCAGGTTCCAGATGTCGTCGTCGGACCAGTCGGCGACCAGCGCCTTCAGCTCCGGCGTGTTGAAGAAGTGCTCGCGCACGTAGGCGCCCGACTCCGACTTGTAGGTCTGGTACTCGCCGTCGACCACGTCCATCATGCGGCGCATCAGGGCACCGCTCTTGTCGCGCGCGAACAGCGCATCCCAGCGGCTGCCCCAGATCACCTTGATGACGTTCCAGCCGGCGCCGCGGAATTCCGATTCCAGTTCCTGGATGATCTTGCCGTTGCCGCGCACCGGGCCGTCCAGGCGCTGCAGGTTGCAGTTGATCACGAACACCAGGTTGTCCAGCCGCTCGCGGCTGGCCATGCCGATCGCGCCGAGCGATTCCGGCTCGTCGGTCTCGCCGTCGCCGAGGAAGGCCCAGACCTTGCGGCCCTGGGTCTTGGCGATGCCGCGCGCTTCCATGTACTTCATGAAGCGGGCCTGGTAGATCGCCATGATCGGGCCGAGGCCCATCGAGACGGTCGGGAACTGCCAGAAGTCCGGCATCAGCCACGGATGCGGGTACGAGGAGATGCCGTTGCCGCCCACTTCCTGGCGGAAGTTGTCGAGCTGGTCTTCCGTCAGGCGGCCCAGCAGGAAGGCGCGCGAGTAGACGCCCGGCGAGGAATGGCCCTGCACGAACACCAGGTCGCCGCCGTGCTCGGCGGACGGCGCGTGCCAGAAGTGGTTGTAGCCGACGTCATACAGGGTCGCGGCCGAGGCGAACGAGGCGATATGGCCGCCCACGTTGGTGTCCTTGCCGGCGCGCAGCACCATCGCCAGCGCGTTCCAGCGCGTGTACGAACGAATGCGGTGCTCGAGATCCTGGTCGCCCGGGTTCTTGGCCTGCTGGTCGAGCGGGATGGTGTTGATGTAGGGGGTGTTCGCGGAGAACGGCAGATGTTCGCCGTTCATGCGGGCGAACTCGATCTGCTTCTCGATGAGGTAGTGCGCGCGGCCAGGACCGACGGACGAGATCACGCCGTTCAGGGCTTCGAGCCATTCGACGGTTTCCTGGGCATCTTCGTCGTGCTCGGCGGCCACATACTTCATCACTTCGTTCGGTACAGCGGACATACTCGTCTCCTGGGTCCTGAGTGTGAGGATCGCGCTGCGTGCAGACGACGTGATTCCGGCCGGCTGCGGCAAGCTCCGGCGGATTGTAAAGACCCTCGGCGGGCGGGCGCAACAAAATTTTCGAGTTGTGAGATTGTTTCTCACCATACGAAATTTTGCTGCGCTGCACCCTTGCCGCTTGGCCCATCCGCGACAAATTTCGCTTTCAGTTCAACAATGCGCGACGCCGTTTTGTCCGCATGGCCCTGCGCTACAATGCGTGCCATGTTGACCGATCGGCTATTCGCACGCTCGGCGCGAGCGTCCGGTGCGCCGGCCGAGTCGCAGCCGTCCCGTTGGCACCACGGCCCGTGGTGGTCCAATTCCTATCTGTTGACGCCGCTGCTGTCGATCCTGGTGTTCCTGGTGGTGATGAGCCTCATCCTGTGGAGCCTCAACCGCCGCGAACAACAACAGCAGGAAGACACCCTCTATCGCAACGTCGCCTGGGCGCAGCAGCAGATCCGCCTGTCGATGACGAGCGCCCAGGAGCAATTGCAGGCCTTCGCGCGCGACATCGCGCTGGGCCGCGTCGACGAGCACGGCTTCCAGTCCGGCGTCGGCGACGTGATGCAGGCGCATCCCGAGATCCTCTACCTGAACTGGTATGTCGCGCCCGGCGCCGCGCGCTGGCCGGACATGCAGATCCCGGCGCTGGGCCAGCGCCTGGCCAAGCCGAACGACGCCCAACTGGCCGAGATCGTGCGCGGCGCCTGGTCGGACGCGAGGGAAACGCGCCGGCAGGCCTACGCGGCGATAGCCTACGACGATTTCGGCAACGGCTTCGTGACGCTGCAGACCCCGGTGATGCGCGACCGCGAATACCTGGGCTCGATCGCCGCGGTGTTCTCGGTCGAGGGCATCCTCAAGCACGACATCCCGCCCGAGCTGTCGGCCAAGTACAAGATCTCGATCACCGACGTCAACAACCGCGAGCTGGCCTCGACCTCCTCGCGCCCGCGCCTGCCGCGCGACGCCCATTACGACCTGCCGCTGGACCCGCCCGGCCAGGGCCTGACGGTTCGCGTCTACGCCTACCCGCAGATGACGAACCTGACGAACAACACGCTCGTCTGGCTGGTCGCGGGCCTGTCCTGCTTCGTGCTCTGGAGCCTGTGGAGCCTCTGGAAGCACACCCGCCAGCGCTTCGAGGCGCAGCAGGCGCTGTACGCGGAAGCCTTCTTCCGGCGCGCGATGGAGAATTCGGTGCTGATCGGCATGCGCGTGCTGGACATGCACGGCCGCATCACCCACGTGAACCCGGCCTTCTGCCGCATGACGGGCTGGGACGAGGCCGACCTGGTCGGCAAGACCGCGCCCTTCCCCTACTGGCCGCGCGACGCCTATCCCGAGATGCAGCGCCAGCTCGACATGACGCTGCGCGGCAAGGCGCCCTCCTCGGGCTTCGAGCTGCGGGTGCGCCGCAAGGACGCCTCGATGTTCCATGCGCGGCTCTATGTTTCGCCGCTGATCGACAGCTCGGGCCGCCAGACCGGCTGGATGTCGTCGATGACCGACATCACCGAGCCCAAGCGCGCCCGCGAGGAACTGGCCGCCGCCCACGAGCGCTTCACCACCGTGCTGGAGAGCCTGGACGCCGCGGTTTCGGTGCTGGCCGCCGACGAGGCCGAGCTGCTGTTCGCCAACCGCTACTACCGCCATCTGTTCGGGATCCGCCCCGACGGCCACCTGGAATTGTCCGGCGGCGGCTTCGACAGCACCCAGGCCTCCTCCGACTCGATCGACCTGGTCGACGCCTTCGCCGGCCTGCCGGCCACCGCGCTGACCGAAAGCACGGCCGACGCGCAGGAAGTCTACGTCGAGAGCATCCAGAAGTGGTTCGAGGTGCGCCGCCAGTACATCCAGTGGGTGGACGGCCATCTGGCGCAGATGCAGATCGCCACCGACATCACCACCCGCAAGAAGGCCCAGGAACTGGCCCACCAGCAGGAAGAGAAGCTGCAGTTCACCAGCCGCCTGATGACGATGGGCGAGATGGCCTCGTCGATCGCGCACGAGCTGAACCAGCCGCTGGCGGCCATCAACAACTACTGCTCGGGCACCGTGGCGCTGGTCAAGAGCGGCCGCGGCACCGCCGAGACGCTGCTGCCCGCGCTCGAGAAGACCGCCCAGCAGGCGCTGCGCGCCGGCATGATCGTCAAGCGCATCCGCGAATTCGTGAAGCGCAGCGAGCCCAAGCGCCAGGCCGCGCGGGTGGCCGACATCGTGGCCGACGCGGTGGGCCTGGCCGAGATCGAGGCGCGCAAGCGGCGAATCCGGATCGTCACGGAAATTCGCGCGAGAATGCCTATCATTTATGTCGACCCCGTGCTGATCGAGCAGGTGTTGATGAACCTGATGAAGAACGCGGCCGAGGCGATGGGCGAGGTCAAGGATCCGAACACCGACGGCCTGATCCGCGTGGTGGCCGACATCGAGGCCGGCTTCGTCGACATCCGCGTGATCGACCAGGGCCCGGGCGTGGACGAAGCGTCCGCCGAGCGCCTGTTCGAACCGTTCTACAGCACCAAGTCCGACGGCATGGGCATGGGGCTCAACATCTGTCGTTCGATCATCGAGTCGCACCGCGGTCGGCTCTGGGTCGTCAACAATATCGAGGCGGACGGCCGCGTTTCCGGCGCGACGTTCCATTGCAGCCTGCCCATCGGGGCACCCGAGGACCACGGCCGCAGCGGCGTGGCATCACATACTGTTACGGGAGAGATATGAATAGCCCTGTCACCACCCCTCAGGAAACCGTCTTTGTCGTCGACGATGACGAGGCCGTGCGCGATTCACTGCGCTGGCTGCTGGAGGCGAACGGCTATCGCGTGCAATGCTTCTCGAGCGCCGAGCAGTTTCTCGATGGTTATCAACCGGCCCAGCAGGCCGGCCAGATCGCCTGCCTGATCCTCGACGTGCGGATGTCGGGCATGAGCGGCCTGGAACTGCAGGAACGCCTGATCGCCGACAACGCCGCGCTGCCGATCATCTTCGTGACGGGTCACGGCGACGTGCCGATGGCGGTCTCGACCATGAAGAAGGGCGCGATGGATTTCATCGAGAAGCCCTTCGACGAGGCCGAGCTGCGCAAGCTGGTCGAACGCATGCTCGACAAGGCCCGCAACGAGAGCAAGAGCGTCCAGGAACAGCGCGCCGCCAGCGAGCGCCTGTCCAAGCTGACCGCGCGCGAGCAGCAGGTGCTGGAGCGCATCATCGCCGGGCGCCTGAACAAGCAGATCGCCGACGATCTCGGCATCAGCATCAAGACGGTCGAGGCGCATCGCGCCAACATCATGGAAAAGCTCAACGTCAACACGGTCGCGGACCTGCTGCGTCTCGCGCTGTCGAAGAAGCAGGCCTGAGCGTGTAACGCGCCGCCCTGTCGCGCCCCGGTCGCGGGGCTGGCGGGGCGTGTGATCCCGGGGTGCTTGCGTTGATCTGCTTGCCTTGCCGACCTGCCGCTTGATGGACCGCCGCGGCATCCGCGTTGCGACCCGGGTCGCCGCGCGGATGCCGCGGCCTTGCATTCGGCGCCCGCGCGGCTGGCCCGGCTGGCTCGAACGGCCCGGCGCGGCATGCCCCGCCCGTGACGACGCCCACCGTCCGTCATGCTCGCCCCATCCATCGCGCCGTCATGGCGCCCCATCGCCGGATCGATGTCGGGTCCCGGCAGGCGATGGGTATAATTCCGTGCTTTGCAGCGGCGCCCCCGCCGGGCCGCCGCGCCGGCTTTTCCCTATTCGGATCGAATCCCACCATGACAGCCACCCTGATCGACGGCAACGCCCTTTCGAAGACCCTGCGCGCGCAAGCGGCCGAACGCGCCGCCGCGCTGAGCGCGCGCGGCCATCGCCCCGGCCTCGCGGTCGTGCTGGTCGGCGACAACCCGGCCAGCGAAGTCTATGTCCGCAACAAGATCAAGGCCTGCGAGGACAACGGCTTCTATTCGAAGAAGGACGTCTACCCGGCGACGCTGTCCGAAGCCGACCTGCTGGCCCATATCGACGCGCTGAACCGCGACCCGCAGATCCACGGCATCCTGGTGCAACTGCCGCTGCCGGGCCATATCGACAGCCACAAGGTGATCGAGGCGATCGCGCCCGAGAAGGACGTGGACGGCTTCCACGTCGCCAATGCCGGCGCGCTGATGACCGGCAAGCCGCTGTTCCGCCCCTGCACGCCCTACGGCGTGATGAAGATGTTCGAGGCGCACGGCATCGACCTGAGCGGCGCCAACGCGGTGGTGATCGGCCGCTCGAACATCGTCGGCAAGCCGATGGCGATGCTGCTGCTCGAGGCCGGCGCGACGGTCACCATCTGCCACAGCAAGACCCGCGACCTGGCCGCCCATACGCGCCAGGCCGACGTGGTGGTGGCCGCGGTCGGCAAGCGCAACGTGCTGACCGCCGACATGATCAAGCCCGGCGCGGTGGTGATCGACGTCGGCATGAACCGCAACGAGGCAGGCAAGCTCTGCGGCGACGTCGATTTCGACGGCCTGCGCGAGGTGGCCGGCTTCATCACGCCGGTGCCGGGCGGGGTCGGCCCGATGACGATCACGATGCTGCTGATCAACACGCTCGAAGCCGCCGAACGCGCGGCCGACGCGGCGGCCTGAGCGCCCGGGGCCCGGTCGAGCCGCGCAGGCTTCGGCCGGCTTCCCCTGGCCCGCCCCGCCGCCCGCCGGCGGGGCGCTTCCCCGACTCTCGCTCCCGCTTTTCGCCCCCCCTGCTCGTTTCCGCCGCCTCCCCGTCGCGCCGTCTTCCCGCCCCGCTTTTCCCCGATCAGCCGTCCCCCGCGCCGCGCGCCCCGTCGCCCCTCCAATCACCTCGTTAGAAACTTCCGATTGGAAACCGGCCACACCGCCCCAATAATGTCGACATGCCGCGGCCTCGCTGCCGCGCCCGTTGAACCGAATTCCGACCCCGCAGGGAGCACCATGTCCGTCAGCGCCAATGCCAACCCGCTTCTCGATTTCTCCGGCCTGCCCCGCTTCGGCGAGATCCGTCCCGAACACGTGACGCCCGCCCTCGATACGCTGCTCGAACAGGCGGAAGACGCCGTCGCCCGCGCCGCCGACGCGGCCACGCCCGCCACCTGGAACGAGGTGGTGGAAGCCGTCGAGCGCGTCACCGAGCCGCTCGGCCGCGCCTGGGGCATCGTCGGCCACCTGAACGCGGTGGCCGACACGCCGGAGCTGCGCGCCACCTACGGCGAGAACCTGCCGCGCGTGACCGAATTCTGGTCGAGCGTGGGCCAGAACCTCGCGCTCTACGAGAAGTACAAGGCGATCGCCGCCGGCGCCGAATACGCCACGCTGAGCGCCGAGCGCCGCAAGATCCTCGACAACTCGCTGCGCGACTTCCGCCTGTCCGGCGCCGAGCTGCCCGAGGCGCAGAAGCCGCGCTTCGCCGAGCTGCAGGAGCAGCAGGCCGCGCTCTCGAAGGCCTTCTCGGACCACGTGCTCGACGCCACCAACGGCTACGCCTACTACGCCGAATCGGAAGACCAGCTCGCCGGCCTGCCCGACGACGCGATCGCCGCCGCGCGCGAGGCCGCGCAGCGCGAGGACAAGGCCGGCTGGAAGTTCACCCTGCACTTCCCCTCCTACTTCCCGGTCCTGCAATACGCCGACAACCGCGCGATGCGCGAGACCCTGTACCGCGCCTACGTCACGCGCGCCTCGGAACTGGGCCCGCAATACGGCGGCGGCAAGGCCGAATGGGACAACACCAAGGTGGTGGCCGAGACGCTCGCGCTGCGTCGCGAGGAAGCCGTGATGCTCGGTTACGCGAACTTCGCGGAAGTGTCGCTGGCGCCGAAGATGGCCGAGTCGCCGGCCCAGGTCACGGCCTTCCTGGAGGACCTGGCGGTGCGCGCGCGCCCGCACGCCGAGCGAGACTGGGACGAGCTGCGCGCCTTCGCCGCCGGCACGCTCGGCATGAGCGAGCTGGCGCCCTGGGACGTCGCCTACGCGGCCGAGAAGCTGCGCGAGCAGCGCTACGCGTTCTCGGAAAACGAGGTCAAGCAGTACTTCCCGGAACCGGCCGTGCTGAAGGGCCTGTTCACCGTCACCGAGACGCTGTTCGGCGTGAAGATCCGCCGCGACGAGGCGCCGGTCTGGCATCCCGACGTGCGCTTCTTCCGCGTCGAGAACGCCGACGGCAGCCTGGTCGCGCAGTTCTACCTCGATCTCTACGCGCGCGAGGGCAAGCGCGGCGGCGCCTGGATGGACGACGCGCGCTCGCGCGCCCGACGCGCGGCCGGCCTGCAGACGCCGGTGGCCTACCTGACCTGCAACTTCTCGGCGCCGATCGGCGACAAGCCGGCCTGCTTCACGCACGACGAGGTGATCACGCTGTTCCACGAGTTCGGCCACGGCCTGCACCACATGCTCACGCGCGTCGACGAGCTCGGCGTGTCGGGCATCAACGGCGTGGAATGGGATGCGGTCGAGCTGCCCTCGCAGTTCATGGAGAACTTCTGCTGGGAATGGGACGTGCTGCCCTCGATGTCCTCGCACGTCGAGACCGGCGCCTCGCTGCCGCGCGCGCTGTTCGACAAGATGCTGGCCGCGAAGAACTTCCAGAGCGGGCTGGGCACGCTGCGCCAGATCGTGTTCTCGATGTACGACATGCTGCTGCACGTCGATTTCGATCCGGCCGGCGCCAGCAACGCGGTGGAGTTCGCGCGCGAGATCAACGAGCGCTTCCACGTGATCCCGCAGGCGCCGTTCTCGCGCTGGCCGAACACCTTCAGCCATATCTTCGCGGGCGGTTACGCGGCCGGCTACTACAGCTACAAGTGGGCCGAGGTGCTGTCGGCCGACGCCTACGCGGCCTTCGAGGAAGCGGCCAAGGCCAGCGGCACGGTGCTCGACGCGGCCACCGGCACGCGCTATCGCCGCGAGATCCTCGAAGTGGGCGGCAGCCGCCCGGCGATGGACTCGTTCAAGGCCTTCCGCGGCCGCGAGCCGGAGATCGACGCGCTGCTGCGCCACAACGGCATGGCCGCCGGCACGCAGCCGCACTGAGGCGCCGGCAGGGCGCCTGATCGACGCGCGCCGGCCGCCGCCGGCGCGTGTCGAATCCCCAGGCAACGGCATCCACTTCGCGTGGATGCCGTTTTTTCATGAAGGCGCGCCGTCCCCTTCGCCGTCGCCCTCCTCGCCCTCCTCGACCGAAACTTCGGGCGCCTGGTCCTCGTCGTCGTCGAACAAGGCGATCTGGCCGTGACGCTCGGCCGTGTCCTCGTCGACCCTCACGCCCACGCCGAGCAGCCGCACCGGCTGGCGCCGCCGCTCCAGGCCCTTCTCGAGCAGCGCGACGGCCGTATCCACATCGCTGCGATCGGCCACGCACTCGACCGTGGTGCGCTGGAAATCGGCGAAGCGGATCTTCACGAACAGCTTGCGGATGGTCTTGCGCGAGTGGGTGCGCTCGATGCGCGTGTCGAGCTGGGCCACCAGCTTGCGCAGTTCCTCGGCGCACTGCTCAGGCGTGACGAGATCGGCCACATAGGTGGTCTCCACGCTGACCGACTTGCGCTCGCGATCGGCATGCACGCGCCGCTCGTCGATGCCGCGCGAGAGCTCGTGCAGGCGCCGGCCGAAGGCGCCGAACTCGCGATGCAGGTCGAACAGCGACCAGTCGCGCAACTGTGCGCAGGTCTCGATGCCGAGCCGTTCGAGCCGCGCGGCGGTCACCCGGCCCACGCCGAACAGCTTGCGCACCGGCAGCGCCGCCACGAAGGCCTCGACCTGATGCGGGCGCACCACGAACAGGCCGTCGGGCTTGTTCCAGTCGGAGGCGATCTTGGCGATGAACTTGTTCGGCGCGACGCCGGCCGAGACCGTCACGCCGACCGTGTCGCGCACGCGCTCGCGGATCTCGCGCGCGATCAGGGTGGCGCTGCCCTGGCAGCGCTCGGTGCCGCTGACGTCGAGATAGGCCTCGTCGAGCGAGAGCGGCTCGACCTCGGGCGTGTAGTCGCGATAGATCGCCATGATCGCGCGCGAGGCGATGCGGTACTTGTCCATCGAGGGCGGCAGGATCAGCAGCTCGGGGCACTTGCGCACCGCCAACGCCGAGGACATCGCCGAATGCACGCCGAAGCGCCGCGCCTCGTAGTTGCAGGTGGCGATCACGCCGCGCCGGTCGGGCCGCCCGCCCACCGCGAGCGGCCGGCCGCGCAGCGAGGGATCGTCGCGCATCTCGACCGAGGCGTAGAAGCAGTCGCAGTCGAGGTGGATGATCTTGCGCGCGAACCCGGCCGCGCCGCCCGACGAGGCGGACGGCGCGGCGGATTCCATGGCGGGGGCGGCAGCGAGCGGTTTCAAGGTGACGATACTGTACAAAAAAACAGTGTCGCCGTGTTGAGGGATCGCTTGGGAAAGATAAAGGGTTGGAGCATCCAGGCGGCATCGCGATGCCACACCATGCCGCCCTTATTGCCGGAACACGGCCAGCTTGGTGGCGAGCCCGAGGAAGAAGGCGCCCAGCGTGCGGTCGATCCAGGCCGCCATGCGCCGGCTGGCGCGCAGACGCTGCGCCAAGCGATCGCCGAACAGGATCAGCGGCGGCTCGATCACAGCCGCCACCGCGATGATCAGCACGCCGTGCAGGCCGAGCTGCAGCGGCACCGGCCCGGCGCCGGCCACCACGAACTGCGGCAGCAGGGCCAGGAAGAAGATCGCGACCTTGGGGTTGAGGATGTCGATCAGCACGCCCTGCAGGAACACCTGCATGGGGCTGCGCCGGCGGCTCGGCTCGTCGAGCCGGAAGGCGCCCGCCTTCGACCGGAGCGCCTGGATGCCGAGCCAGCTCAGGTAGATCACGCCCACCCACTTCACCACCAGGAACAGGCTGGCCGAGGTGTAGAGGATCGCCGACAGGCCGATCGCGGCGCACATCACATGGAACAGCGCGCCGCTCCAGACCCCGAGCATCGCGGCGAAACCGTGGCGCCGGCCGCTCTTGACGGTATGGCCGAGCATGAAGGCCAGGTCCGGCCCCGGCGTGAGGTTGAGCAGCACGGCCATGCCCAGGAAGGCCAGCCAGTGGGCGGAATCGTAGTGGAGCATCGCCATCCCCTGAATTCGATCGGCGGCACGGATCGCCTCGCGCGTCGTGCCTGTCCGGCAGAGCATACGGCAGGCACTTTCGCCCGATCAATCCCCGCGTGCGCCACCATGTGCCTGCGTCGTGTGCCGCGCGGGCGGCTCGACGCACCGTCACGGTCGGATCGCTCGATCCGTACCGGTCGTTGGGGCTTCCAGGTGTACCGCCGCGCGCCGGATTCGCCGCCTATACTCGACCAGCCCAATCACCAACAGGAACACCGGAATGAAGACGATCGGCCTGATCGGCGGGATGAGCTGGGAATCGTCGGCGGAATACTACCGGATGATCAACCGCGCCTCGAAGGCGCGGCACGGCGGCCACCACAACGCGAAGAGCGTGATGGTGACGGTCGATTTCGCCGAGATCGAGGCGCTGCAACGCGCCCAGGACTGGGACGCGCTCGGCGCGCGCATGGCCGACGCGGCGCGGCAGTTGCAGGCGGCCGGCGCCGACGTCGTGGTACTGACCACCAACACCATGCATCGCGTGGCCGACGCGATCGAGCGCGCGCTCACGCTGCCCTTCCTGCATATCGCCGATCCGACCGGCGCCGCGCTGCGCGCGGCCGGCGTCGAGCGGGTCGCCCTGCTCGGCACGCGCTACACCATGGAACTGCCGTTCTACGCGGCGCGGCTGGCCGAGCGTTTCGGCATCGAGGTGCTGACGCCGGACGCCGAGGATCGCGACACGGTCCATCGCGTGATCTACGAGGAGCTGTGCCACGGCCTGATCGAGCCGGCCTCGCGCGCCGCCTACGCGGCCATCATCGGCCGGCTGGCCGCGCGCGGCGCGCAGGCGGTGATCCTCGGCTGCACCGAGATCACGCTGCTGATCGGGGAGCACGATTCGTCGCTGCCGGTGTTCGATACCACCGCGCTGCACGCGCAGGCCGCGGTGGATTTCGCCGCGGCCTGAACCTCGTCCGGGCGACGCCAGCCGCCGCCTCAGATCCCCGTCAAACCCTGCAGGCTGATCTTCGACTGGGTGTTGGCGGGTTGCTCCCCGAGCTTGCTCAGCGCGCCATTGGCACCGATCGCGTAGGCCACGATCTTGTCGTCGCCGGCGTAGTCCTGGTAGAGGAACTTGCCGTCCGGGCTGACCCAGGAATCATTGGCGAAGGCCGAGCTCTGGTCCGCGACCGGCGTTTCGGTGGCCGCCGAGGCATTGACCAGGGTGAGCTTGCCGGCGCCGTCGATCGAGAACAGCGAAACCGCGCCGCTGCCGTTGCCGATATAGGCGAAGCGGTTGTCCGGCGTCAGCGAGATCCAGCACGGCGCGGCCTGCCCGGTCACGGTGACGGGCGCGCCGGTCGAGGTGAAATTGCCGCTCGGCGCCGAGAAGCCGAAGGATTCCACGCTGCCGCCCGGCGCGTCGGTCACCACGTAGGTGGAGGCCAGCGCGCCGGTGCCAAAGCGGCCGCCGAACGGACCGACGCCGGCCGAGGTACTGTTCACCGGCGTGCCGAGCGTGCCGTCGGCCTGCACCGGGAAGGCCAGCAGCGTATTGAGCGGCGCGGTCGGCGTGACGGTGCGCAGGAAGCCGTTGACGATCACGAACTTGCCGTCCGGGCTCAGCGACACCTGGGTCGGCAGCGCGTCCTGCACCACCACCGCGTACTGGCCGATCGCGCTCAGCTTGCCGTCGGCGCCGACGCGATAGGCGCCCAGTTCCTGCGCGCCCTGCTGGTGCGTGACATAGAGCACGCCGTTCGAGAACGCCAGCGAGGTCGGCCGCGTGCCGCCGGTGGGCGACACCGCCAGCAGGCTCAGCGTGCTGCCCGAGATCGAGAACACGCTGACCGTGTTGTCGCCGGCATTGGCCACGAACAGGCGCGTGCCGTCGGGCGAGACGATCAGGCTGTTGTTGCTGGTCAGCGCGTCGGGCGCGACCGTGTTGCCCATGAAGTAGTTGACGCCATTGGTGCCCTTGCCGCCGGTCGCTAGGCTCGGCATCGCGGCCAGCGTGCCGTCCGCGTTGCGCACGAAATGCAGCACCGCGTTCTGCGCGTCGTTGGTCTGCGCGAACAGCTGCGTGACCTTCTGCGGCGCAGCCGGCGGCGTGACCGGGGGCGGCGTGACCGGCGGCGGCGAGCTCGCCGTCGTCGTCGAATCATCGCCACCGCATGCCGCCAGCATCACCGCCGTGATCGTCAGTGCCGTCACCAGTTTGAGCTTCATCCGTTTACCTCGTTCATCAGGTTTCGAGTTACCCCCCGCATACCGGATCGGCTGCCTGTTTCGCGGGTGGATCATGTGCGCTCGGCGTCCGGTTCCTGGTCGTCCGGATTCGTCCGTGCGCAGGTCAGTTCGGAACCCTGACGGTTGCGGTTACAACGAGCGATAAAAAAAGAAGCCCGCGATCCCTTCCAGGATCGCGGGCTCGCGGGCCGGGTTCGGCTCGGGAAGACGCCTTACTTCGACATCGCGTCCGATGCCGCGGGCGACATGCCCATCGCATCGTGCTTCTTCATCTTGCCGCCCTTCTTGCCCATCGTGTCGTGCTTCATGGCGCCCTTGCCCATCGCGTCGTGCGACATCGCATCCTTGCTCATCGCGTCGTTCGACATGGCGCCGCTCGCCTGCGCGAATGCCGCCGAAGCGCCGAAAGCCAGCGTTGCCGTCACGATTGCCGTTGCCAGAACCTTCATCATGTACTCCTTTACCGGGTGGAAAAAATCGGTCCGTCCATCGCGGACCGTTTGGGGGAACAGCCGGCGGATCTCAGGATCCGCCGAACCAGTTGTAACCCTGGTCGACCCAGTAACCGCCCGGGTAGACATTGGTCACGAAGATCTCGACGATGTGCTTCGGATTCTTGTAGCCGAGCTTGGTCGGCATCCGCAGCTTCATCGGGTAGCCGTATTGCGCCGGCAGGCGCTGGCCGTCGTAGTCGAAGGCGAGCAGCGTCTGCGGATGCAGGGCCGTGGCCATGTCGATGCTTTCGTAGTAGTCGTCGGCGCAGCGGAATCCCACGTACTTCGCGCTGGTGTCGGCGCCGACTCGCCGCAGGAAATCGCCGAAGCGCGTGCCGCCCCAGCGGCCGATCGCGCTCCAGCCTTCCACGCAGATATGCCGCGTGATCTGCTCCTCGTGCGGCAGGGCATACAGCTCGGGCAGCGTCCAGACGCGCTGTCCCTTCACCAGGCCGCCGAGCTTCAGGCGGAAGTCGCTGCCGTCCACCTGCGGCACCTGGTCGATGCCGTAGAAGGCATTGAAGGGGAACGGCCGCGTGATCTGCGCCTCGGTATAGGTGGGCGCGAGCGCGCGGGGATCGAACAGCGCGGCCTGCACGCGATCGTTGAGCCGCGAGACGGCGGACAGGAAACCGTCGACCGAGGCGTCGTCGCCGAGCGTGCAGCCGCTGAGCATCGACAGGCCGCCGAGCGTCAGCAGGCGCTTGCCGAACAGGCGCCGCGAGGGCATCGAGAGTTCGCGTTGCGCATCGGCGAGCACGGTGTCGCGATCGACGCTCAGGCGCGGGCGGAGCAGGTTCTTCATGGTTCTTCTCCTGCGCTCAACGGCCGCGCAGCATGGTCAGCAGCGAGCGCGGCACCAGGGCCACCATCGCGACATGCACGACGATGAAGGCCGCCATCACCGCCATCGCGCAGAAGTGCACCACGCGCGCCGTGTCGTAGCCGCCGAACAGCTCGCGCAGCAAGGGAAACTGCACCGATTTCCAGATCGCGAGCCCCGACAGCACCAGCACGATCAGGTCGAGCACCACCACCAGGTAGGCGAGCTTCTGGACCGCGTTGTAGTGCGTCAGGTCCGCGTGCGAGAGCTTGCCGCGCAGGGCCGCGAACAGGTCGCGCAGCACCGCGCCGGGCGACAGCGGGAAGAAGCGCGCCGTGAAGCGTCCGCTGGCGAGGTTGATCGCCAGGTAGACCAGCCCATTGAGCACCAGCAGCCACATCGCCGCGAAATGCCATTGCAGCGCGCCGCCGAGCCAGCCGCCCAGCGTCCACGACGAGGGGAACGTGATCGATTCGAACACCGGCGAGGCGTTGTAGATACGCCAGCCGGACAACATCATCAGCAGCGCGGCCAGCGCATTGAGCCAGTGCGTGACGCGCAGCCAGACCGGATGCACCGGCTTGGCTCGCATCGGCTGCGGCCCGGATCGGGTCAGGGAGAGTGCCATATCGAACACCGCGTAAGTGGATTGCAAGGATTCCTGTTCGTCGAACATGAACCGTCATGCCAAGGTATTCGATGGCGTGGTGATTTCGGTTACACCAGCACGCAAATATTTTTGCCGTCGCGCCGTAACCCGCGCCGCTCAGCCACCGAACTGGACAAGGTGGCCGGCCGAAGCGAAGCGCGCGCCCTTGGGGCGAGGCGATCGGGCCACGCGCTTGCGGCACCCAAATCCTTCGGTTATTCTGCGGCAGTCGTTCTAAAACAGTCGATCTAAAACCCCGATTTCGAAGACCTGAGCCGTCGTACCCAGGCGCGCGGCCCGCGCCGCCCCAGGTCGATGCCAGTCCGGCGGACACGCCCAGTCGCGACCGCCGCCCCGTCATCACAGGATGCACCTTGTACGCAGCGGAAGACCGCCTGAAAGCGCTGTTCGTCAGCGGCCTCGACGGCAACGCCAACGCCTATCACGGCTTTCTGCAGGAACTGACGCGTCACCTGCGCGGCTATCTGCGCAAGCGCATTCCGCAATTGCATGACGACGTCGAGGACCTGGTCCAGGAGATCCTGCTGGCCGTCCACCATGCGCGCCACACCTATCGCAGCGACGAGCCGCTGACGGCCTGGGTGCATGCGATCGCGCGCTACAAGCTGATGGATTTCTTCCGCTCGCGGTTTCGCCGCGAAGCGCTCAACGTGCCCTTCGACGACGACCACGAGGCGATGTTCGCCGTGGCCGACGACGAGCCGGCCCAGGCGCGCCACGATATCGGCAAGCTGCTCGAGCACCTGCCCGACAAGCAGCGGCTGCCGATCCTGCATGTGAAGCTGCAGGGTTTGTCGGTGACCGAGACGGCGGCGCTGACGGGCCTGTCCGAATCGGCGGTGAAGGTGGGCGTGCATCGCGGGCTCAAGGCGCTGGCGGCGCGGATCCGGGGTGAACGATGAGAACCGACGAACTGATCGGCCTGCTCGCCAGCGGTGTCGCGCCCGCCGACCGCGGCGCCGCGGCGCGCCGCTTCGGCACGGCGCTGCCGCTCGGCCTGGGCGGCTCGCTGCTGCTGACCTGGTTGCTGTTCGGCTGGCGGCGCGACCTGGCACCGGCGATGGACACGGCCCTGTTCTGGATCAAGCTCGCCTTTCCGCTGGCCGTGGCGGCTGTCGCCTGGCCGCTGGCCGAACGCCTGGGCCGTCCCGGCTCGCGAGGCGGGCGTCGCTGGTGGCTGCTGGCGCTGCCCTTCCTGCTGGTGTGGATCGGCGGCGCACTCGTGCTGGCCGCCGCGGCGCCCGGAGCGCGCCTGACGCTGATGCTGGGCCTGTCGTGGAAGGTCTGTGCGCTCAATATCCTGCTGCTGTCGACACCGAGCTTCGCCGCGGTGTTCTGGGCCATGCGCGCCCTGGCGGCGACCCGGCCGAGACAGGCCGGCGCGGTGGCCGGGTTGCTCGCCAGCGCGATCGCGACCGCCGCCTATTGCCTGCATTGCCCGGAGATGAGCCCGGCCTTCTGGGCGCTCTGGTATGTGCTGGGGATGTCGTTGCCGGCCGCGCTCGGCGCGCTGCTGGGGCCGCGCCTGCTGCGCTGGTGATCCGGCCGTCGCAGCGCGCTGCCGTTCGTCGATAAGGCGCGAGGCGTCGTCGCGAAGGATATGCCGCCGCTACGTCTCTTGCGCCGGCCCGCGCCGCTTCGCAGCCGGCAGGCTCGCGCCGATCATCGCCAGCGCCGGCCGCACCGCCCCTTCGAGCAACTCGCGCCGCGGCCGCACGCGGGCCAGCACGCGCAAGCCCAGCAGGACCGCGAACAGCATGCGCGCCGTATCGACCGCGGCCAGCTCGGGCGGAATCGTGCCCTCGGCCTGCCCCGCCTCGACACAGCGCAGGAAAAAGGCCTCGATATCTTCCAGGATGCGTTCCAGCAGTTGCTGGAAATCCGCGTCGTGCGGCGCCAGCTCCAGGGCGGTATTGACGATCATGCAGCCCTTGCGCTGCGCGTCCTGCACGGTGAGGCGGATGATCTCGTCGAAGAAGGCGACGATCGCCTCGCGCGGCGCCAGTCGATGCTCGAAGCGCCGCACGCGGTCGCGAAAGCCCGCCTCCACGTAGCGCTCGAAGGACCGGGCATACAGCGCGCGCTTGTCGCCGAAGGCGTTATAGACGCTGGCGCCGGTCATGCCCATCGTCGTCGCCAGATCGCGCACCGAGGTCGAGGCATAACCATGCGACCAGAACTGCGCAATCGCCGCATCGAGCACGGCCTGCTCGTCGAATTCGCGTGGACGGGCCATCGCCGGTTTCCTCCCGTGGAATCGTCCGGGCGCGGGATGCGCCGGAGCCGGTATTTTAGTGCAATCGTTCTGGAATATGCAGGCGCCGCCAGGCGTTCTGCAAGGAACGGGCCGGCCGGCCCCCCTTCTGGAGATGATTCGTGACGCAATCCGTCCTGCAACGCCTGGCTAGGCTCGGCATCGAACTTCCCGCGCCGATCCGCCCGCTCGGCTCCTATCGCAGCGTCTCGATCGTCGGCAATCTCGCGCACGTATCGGGGCTCGGCCCTTTCGAGCAGGGCAAGCCGGTGGTGGGCCAGGTGGGCAGCGAGATCTCGCCGGAACGCGCGCGGCAGGCCGCGCGCCTGACCATGGAGATGATCCTCGCCTGCCTGCACGAGGCCTGCGGGCTCGATCGCGTGCTGCGCTGCGTGAGGCTGACCGTCTATGTGCGCGCCGACGCTTCGTTCACCGCGCATCCGCTGGTGGCCAACGGCGCGAGCGACCTGCTGCGCGAGTTGTTCGGCGACGACGCGCTGCCGGCGCGCAGCGCGCTCGGCGTGCATACGCTGCCGATGGGCATCCCGGTCGAGATCGACAGCATCTTCGAGCTGGCCCCCGCCGACGCGGTGCGCTGAGACGCGCGGAAACGACAACGCGGCGGCACGATGGCCGCCGCGTCGTCTCGATGCTTCGCGCGAACGTCAGGCGAGCGTCGCTGCCGCCGGCGCGCCCGCCTTCACTCGATGGTCGCGATCACCGGCGTGTGATCCGAAGGCTGCTCCCAGGTGCGCGGCACGCGATCGACCTCGCAGGCCGTCAGCGTCCCGGCCAGCGCCGGCGACAGCAGGATGTGGTCGATGCGCAGGCCCGCGTTGCGGCGAAAGCCCATCATCCGGTAATCCCACCAGGTGAAGGTCTTCTCGGGCTGCTCGAAGCGCCGGAAAGCATCGACGAAGCCCATCTCGAGCAGCGCCGCGAAATGCGCGCGCTCCTGCGGCGACACCAGGTTCTGCCCTTCCCACTTGGCCGGATCGTGGACGTCGCGATCCTCGGGGGCGATGTTGTAGTCGCCCAGCAGCGCGAGCTTCGGATGGCGCGTCAGCTCGTCCTTGAGCCAGGCCTGCAGCGCATCGAGCCATTGCAGCTTGTAGACGAACTTCTCCGAATCCGGCGCCTGCCCGTTCGGGAAATAGGCCGAGACGATCCGCAGGCCGTTGACGGTGGCCGCGATCACGCGCTGCTGCGGATCCTCGAAGCCGGGAATGTTCTTCACGACATCGGTCTCGTCCACGCCGAGCGTGTCGCGCACCAGGATCGCCACGCCGTTGTAGGTCTTCTGGCCCGTGAACCAGCTGCGATAGCCGGCCGCCTCGAGGTCGGCCTTCGGGAATTTGTCGTCGGTGAGCTTCAGCTCCTGCAGGCAGAGCACGTCGGCGTGGCTGGTGGCCAGCCAGTCGAGCACGTGCTGTTTGCGCACGTTCAGGGAGTTGACGTTCCAGGTGGCGATCTTCATCGAATCGAATGTCCGTGGTGTACCGGGCGATGCCGGAATGGCCCGGCCGGCCGCGCTGCCGCGCGGTCAGACCGGCTCGACGGGAGTGTACCAGCGCAGAGGAATTGTTCCGTCCGCGCCGGGCGCGTGAAATTTTTTTCTCGGTATTGTTTGACACACACGCGTAATACCCCTATACTTTGTTTTCTCTGACGCGGGGTGGAGCAGTCTGGCAGCTCGTCGGGCTCATAACCCGAAGGTCGTAGGTTCAAATCCTACCCCCGCAACCAAACACATCCGGCGATGTGCCACGCAGTTGACCGCTGCGTGATTCGCCAGACGAAGAACCCGGCCTTGTTGCCGGTTTTTTTGTTTTCCGCGTGCGTTCGCGTTCCATGCAGCCCGCGCGCGACAGGCGGCGAGTTTCCTCGCCGCCCTTCTCTCACCGTCTATCAGCTTCCCGCCTTCGCCGGCGCCGGCCCCAGGTGCGCCCAGAGGAAGCCGAAATCGGCCGCATCCGATTCGGCACGCTCCAGGTCGTCGGCGCTGCCGTGACCGCCGTCGGTGTTCTCCCAGTACCAGACCTGTTCGTGACCGAGCGACTGCATGCGCGCGGCCATCTTGCGCGCATGGGCGGGATGCACACGATCGTCGCGCGTCGAGGTGCTCAGCAGCAAGGGCGGATACATGCGATCCGCGCGCACGCGGTGATACGGCGAATAGGCGGCCAGCGCCGCGCCCTGCCGCGCATCGTCGGGGTCGCCGTATTCGTCGAGCCAGGCCGCGCCCGCGTGCAGCTTCGGGTAACGCTGCATGTCGAGCAAGGGCACCTGGCAGAGCACCGCGCCGTACAACTCGGGCCGCTGCACCATGCAGGCCGCCACCAGCAGGCCGCCGTTGCTGCCGCCCTCGATGCCGAGCTGCGCGGCCGTGGTCACGCCGCTGTCGATCAGGTGCTCGGCCACCGCGATGAAGTCGTCAAAGGAACGCTGCCGATGCTCGCGCTGCGCATCGGTGTGCCAGCGCGAGCCGAACTCGCCGCCGCCGCGGATATGCGCGAAGGCGGCCACGCCGCCGCGCTCCAGCCAGGCGATGCCCAGCGCGTCGCTGTAGGCCGGCAGGTTCGGAATCGCGAAGCCGCCGTAGCCCGACAACAGGCAGGGGCGCGCGGTGCGCCGCGTCGCGCCTTGCGCGTCGGTCTCGCCGTCGAGCGCATCGCGCGGCCCGATCAGCGTGTACGGCACTTCGGTGCCGTCGCGCGAGCGCGCCACCGCGCGACGTACCACCAGGGCGCTCGCCTCGAACTGCACGGGCGGCCGGTCGAGCAACACGCGGCGCGCGGCGGCATCCTCGGCCTGGTCGGCAAGATCGGCGAGCCAGCATTCGGGCGGATCGAGAAAGGTATCGACGTCGACGAACACCTCGTCATTCAGCGTCGGCTCCACCGGCTCGAGATCGATCTCGGCCTCGCCGCTCCAGGCGAACGGCCGCGAAGTCCAGCTCCAGCTGCCGTCCTCCTGCTGTTGCGGCTGCCAGAGCAAGGTGCGATTGCGCACGTCGTCGAGCCAGCTCGCGATCAGCGTGTGGCGCGTGTGGGTCCAGCTGCAGGCCGAGGTCGAGGGCCCCGGCGCGAACAGCGTGGTGAAGCTGCGCGAGCCGGCCAGGAAGGCATCCTCGCGAATCGCCAGCAGCGAACCGCCGGTGTGCAATACGCCCTCGCAATCCCAGTCGAGACGCGGTTCCAGCACCAGCCAGCCGTGCCAGAAGCCGACCACCACGTGCGCGGGCACCTCGTAGCGCCGCCACTCGCCCGCCGCGTCGAGCCGATAGGTATGCAGGTCGAAGAAGTCGACGCTGCGCCAGGCGGTATGGCGCTGCTCGATCGGATCAAAGGCCGCGCCGGCGCTGATGTCGTCGGGCTCGCCGCGGAACACCACGGGCGCCGCGTCGAGCGCCGTGCCGCGCGTCCAGCGCCGCACCTCGTAGGGATAACCGGCCTCGGTAGTCGAATCCTCGTCGCGCTCCCAGCTCACGTAGACGGTATCGCGATCGATCCAGTCGACCGTGTGATTGCCGGGTTCGTCGATCCGGAAACCGTCCTCGACGAAACAGCGCCGCTCCAGGTCGAACTCGCGCACCACCACCGCGTCGGCGCCGCCCGGCGACAGCGACAACAGCGCGCGATCGCCGTCGGGATAGAGGATCGCGTCGTGCTCGAACACCCAGGATTCGCGCTCGTGCGCGCCGAGCGCGTCGACGTCGAGCAGCACCTGCCAGTCCGGTTTGCCGGCGCGCCAGTCGTCCCAGCGCGCGCGGCGCCACAGGCCCTTGGGATGGCGATCGTCCTGCCAGAGGTCGTAGGCCCACTCGCGCCAGCGCGCCGGGATCACGGGCCGCTCGCGCGGCAGGTAGGCCTTGGCCAGGCGCGCGGCGAGCGCGTCGAAGGCTTCGTCGTGGCGCAGCGCGGCGTGGGTGCGCGCGTTCTGCTCGTCGACCCAGGCGCGGGCGCGCCGGCTGTCGAGCGATTCGAGGAACTTGAAGGGATCCGGCCCGTCGGGCCAGTGGAACGAATCGGACATCGTGGTTCGGCTGGAGAGCAAACCCCGATTATGTCCGATCGCGCGGCACGCGATGAAAAGCGTGGAAAACCGCGAGCGACCACGCAAGGCGACGCATCGAGCATGCCGGCCGCGACATCTCGCGAAACGGCAAACGCGCGGCAGCCGGTGAAGGCCGCCACGCGTCTGCCGTCCGGCATCACGGCTCCAGGTGCAGTTCCTGGATCTTGCGCGTGATGGTGTTGCGGCCGATGCCGAGCCGCTCGGCCGCCTCGACCTTGCGGCCGCGCGTGAAGTCGAGCGCCTCGCGGATCACGGCCGCCTCGAAGCGGCGCGCGAGTTCGTCCATCACGTCGGCCGAGTTCTCGCGCAGCAGCCGCGCGACCTCGGTGCGCAGGCCTTGCTCCCAGACCGGATGGCTGGACACGGGCGCGGCCACCGCGCCGCTGGCGATCGGCGCGCCCGGCAGCATGCCGCCGGGCATGCCGCCCATCGCGCCATTCGTGCCGGCCGGCAGCGCATCGCTGCTGACCGCCGCCGTGGCCGGCGTCACGCCCTCGCCGGGCGCGGCCTGCGCCGGGCCCAGGTCGGGCGGCAGGTCCTTGATCTCGACGGTCTGCGCCGGCGCCATCACGGTCAGCCAGTTCGCGAGGTTCTCCAACTGCCGCACGTTGCCGGGGAACGGCAGCGAGGTCAGGTAGGCGAGCGCCTCGTCCGAGACGCGCTTGGGCTCGACGCCGAGATCGCGCGCGCTCTTCTGCAGGAAGTGGCGCGTGAGCAGCGGGATGTCCTCGCTGCGCTCGCGCAGCGCCGGCAGCCGCAGCCGGATCACGTTGAGGCGGTGATACAAGTCCTCGCGGAACAGGCCCTGGCGCACCCGCGACTCGAGGTTCTGGTGGGTCGCCGCGATCACGCGCACATTGGCGCGCAGCGGGTTGTGGCCGCCCACGCGATAGAACTGCCCGTCCGACAGCACGCGCAGCAGGCGCGTCTGCAGGTCGAAGGGCATGTCGCCGATTTCGTCGAGGAACAGCGTGCCGTTCTCGGCCTGCTCGAAACGGCCCTGGCGCGTAGTCTGCGCGCCCGTGAAGGCGCCGCGCTCGTGGCCGAACAGTTCGGACTCCAGCAGGTCCTTCGGGATCGCCGCGGTGTTCAGCGCGATGAAGGGGCCGTTCGCGCGCGGGCTATGGCGGTGCAGCGCACGCGCCACCAGCTCCTTGCCGGTGCCCGATTCGCCCGTGATCAACACGGTCGCGGCCGAATGCGAGAGCCGGCCGATGGCGCGGAACATGTCCTGCATGGCAGGCGCCTGGCCCAGCATCTCGGGCGCGTCGGCGAGCTTGTCGTCGTCGGGCACGCCACCGCGCAGGCTTTCCTCGACCGCGCGCCGGATCAGCTCGACCGCCTTGTCGACGTCGAAGGGCTTGGCCAGGTACTCGAAGGCGCCGCCCTGGAACGCGGCCACCGCGCTGTCGAGGTCGGAGAACGCGGTCATGATGATGACGGGCAGGCCCGGCAGGCGCTCGTGCATCGCCTGCAGCAGCTCAAGGCCCGAACCGCCCGGCATCCGGATGTCGGATACCAGCACCTGCGGCGATTCATGGTCGAGCGCGGCCAGCGCCTCACGAACGTTCGAGAAGCTTCGGGTCGCGAAGCTGTCGCGCGCGAGTGCCTTTTCGAGCACCCAGCGAATCGATTGGTCGTCGTCTACTATCCAGATCGGCTTCATAGGTCGGTCAGATGGATCGGTGAGTCGCTGCACTGCCGCTCAATGATCGAGCGGCAGCAAAATCTGAAATTCGGTACGCCCCGGCCGGCTTTCCACCTCGATCATCCCATCGTGCTGCTGCACGAAGGTCTGCGCGAGCGTGAGGCCGAGGCCGCTGCCGTCCTCTCGCCCCGACACCAGCGGATAGAAGATCCGGTCGCGGATGTCCTCGGGAATGCCGGGGCCGTTGTCGATCACGTGCAAGTCCAGTGCCAGCTTGAACAGTTTCTTGCCGATCGTGATCTTGCGCGCCACGCGGGTGCGCAATTCGATGCGCGCATCGCCCTGGGCGATGCGTTCGCGCAGCGCCTGGGCGGCGTTGCGCACGATATTGAGCAGCGCCTGGATCAGCTGCTCCTTGTCGCCGCGCAGGTCGGGCACGCTGACGTCGTAGTCGCGCTCGATGGTCAGCCCGCGCGGGAATTCGGCCAGCATCACGGCGCGCACGCGCTCGCAAACCTCGTGCACGTTGACGTCGCCGACGATGTGCGGATGCCGGTGCGGCTCCAGCAGCCGGTCAACCAGCGTCTGCAGCCGATCGGATTCCTTGATGATCACCTGCGTGTACTCGCGCAGCTCGCCGCGCTCGCGCTCGGACAGCTCGAACTCGAGCAGTTGCGCCGCGCCGCGGATGCCGCCGAGCGGATTCTTGATCTCGTGCGCGAGATTGCGGATCAGGTGCTTGTTGACCGCGGTCAGGTCGTGGATCCGCTCCTCGCGGTCGGTGCGCGACTGCCGCTCGTTCTCGAACAGCTCGACCAGCACGTAGTCGGGCGCGCCCTCCAGGAAACCGACGATCGCATGCACGTGCAGCGCCTCGCGGCCCGGCCGCTCCAGCACGGTGTCGAGATGGGTGGCCTGGAAACGGCCCTCGCCGATCGCGGTGATGGTGGTCGCCAGCTCGGTCGAGTTGGGGAACAGGTCGCTCCAGGGCATCTGCGCGAGCTGGCGGCGCGAGATGTCGAGCATCGCCTCGGCCGACGGGTTCGCGAAGGCGATCCGCAGCGTGCGGCGATCGAGCACCAGCACCACCGTGGGCAGCGCCTCGAGCCCGTTCAGCAGCCCCGAGCGCAACAGCCTCTCGTCGTCCGACAGCCGCTCCGGCTGCCCTGCCCTGGCCTTGATCAGATTCTTCAGAACCATCTTGCGTGGATGCCCGCTCATGACTGGTGAAACGGTGCAATGAAAAAGGGACGGCCCAACGCCGTCCCCTTCGCGTGTGTCCGGCTGCCGGGAAGCTTTCGCTCCCGGAAGCCGGACGGCAGGACGGCGCTTCGCTCGATGACGTGACGAAGCGCCATCGCCACGCTTACAGCGAGTAGTACATCTCGAACTCGACCGGGTGCGTGGTCATGCGGAACTTCGCGAGTTCCTGTTCCTTCAGGCCCAGGTACGCGTCGATCATCGCATCGGTGAACACGCCGCCGCGCGTCAGGAACTCGCGATCCTTGTCGAGTGCCTCGAGCGCCTGGTCCAGGCCCGCGCAGACGGTCGGGATCTTCGCATCCTCTTCCGGCGGCAGGTCGTACAGGTTCTTGTCGGCGGCCTCGCCCGGATGGATCTTGTTCTGGATACCGTCCAGACCTGCCATCAGCAGGGCCGAGAAGCACAGGTACGGGTTCGCCATCGGATCCGGGAAGCGCGTCTCGATACGACGGCCCTTCGGGTTCGACACGTGCGGAATGCGGATCGATGCCGAGCGGTTGCGTGCCGAGTAGGCCAGCTTGACCGGTGCCTCGAAGTGCGGGACCAGACGCTTGTACGAGTTCGTCGTCGGGTTGGTGATCGCGTTCAGCGCACGGGCGTGCTTGATGATGCCGCCGATGTAGAACAGCGCCGTTTCCGACAGGCCGGCGTAGCCGTTGCCCGCGAACAGGTTCTGGCCGTCCTTCCAGATCGACTGGTGCACGTGCATGCCCGAGCCGTTGTCGCCGACCACCGGCTTCGGCATGAAGGTCGCCGTCTTGCCGTAGGAATGCGCGACGTTGTGGACGATGTACTTCAGCCATTGCGTCCAGTCGGCGCGCTCGACCAGGGTCGAGAACTTCGTGCCGATTTCGTTCTGGCCCTGGCCCGCCACTTCGTGGTGGTGCACTTCGACCGGGATGCCGATCTGCTCGAGCAGCAGGCACATTTCCGAACGGATGTCCTGGAACGTGTCGACCGGCGCGACTGGGAAGTAGCCGCCCTTGGTGCCCGGGCGGTGGCCCGTGTTGCCGCCTTCGAAGTCCTTGCCCGACGACCACGGGGCTTCCTCGGAATTGATCTTCACGAAGGTGCCCGACATGTCCGTGTTCCACTGGACCGAGTCGAAAATGAAGAATTCCGGCTCCGGACCGAAGAAGGCCGTGTCGCCGATGCCCGTGCTCTTCAGGTAGGCTTCGGCGCGCTTGGCCAGCGAGCGCGGGTCGCGCTCATAGCCCTTGCCGTCGGCCGGCTCGACCACGTCGCAGGTCAGCACCAGGGTCGACTCTTCGTAGAACGGGTCGACGAAGGCGGCGGCCGGATCCGGCATGAGCAGCATGTCCGACGCTTCGATCCCCTTCCAGCCCGCGATCGACGAACCGTCGAATGCATGGCCGCTTTCGAACTTGTCTTCGTCGAAAGCCGACACCGGCACCGACACGTGCTGTTCCTTGCCGCGCGTGTCCGTGAAGCGGAAATCGACAAACTTGACGTCCTCGTCCTTCACGAGCTGCATGACGTCGGCGACGGTTTTACTCATAACCTCTTCTCCTGATTGAACAAATCCGGCGGACTGGGACCGCCTCCGTTAAGCGGATGAATCGGCTTCGGTGCTGGAGCGCAGCAAGGGGGCCGACTTGACCGGAGCTACTAAAGCAGCTTCCATGCCACCCATGCGCCAGTTCGGCGCGGCGGGCGGCGAACCGCGCCGGGACAGGGCCGGCCCGCGCGCTTTCGGGGCTTGGCCGGCTCGGCTCGGCGCATTCGATGCACCAAATATAGGCAAAAACGAGAGAAACGCACCAAAATAATGCCGATCCGTCCCCAAGGGTAGATTCTGCACCGACTTGGTGATTTTGCGCGCCACCGGCAGGCAGACGCGCGCTCGCGGCCCGGCGCCCGGCCCGCGCGGCTCGCGCGCTAGAATGCCGGTTTGAGTCGACCAGAGAGTCTCGCCATGACCACGCTCGAACAGCTCTATGCCCACGCCGACGCGCACCGCGTCGAAGGCAAGCTGAACTACGGCGGCGCCCTGCCGCCCGCCGAAGCCTTCGAACTGCTGCAACTGGAGCCGGCCGTGCGCCTGGTCGACGTGCGCACCCGCGCCGAGCTCGACTGGGTCGGCCGCCCGCTGGTCGGCGACGGCCAGTACGCGCATATCGAATGGACCCGCTATCCCGGCGGCGTGCCGAATCCCGATTTCATCGAGCAGTTGAAGGCGGTGGCCGGGCCCGACACGCCGGTGCTGTTCCTGTGCCGCAGCGCGGCGCGCTCGAAGCTGGCCGCGGTGGCCGCCGCGCAGGCCGGCTACACGAAGGCGTTCGACGTGCTCGAGGGTTTCGAGGGCGCGAAGGACGGTCAAGGGCATCGGAAGACGGTCGAAGGCTGGTGCTATCGCAAGCTGCCCTGGATCGGCGCTTGAAGGTGGCAGGCGGTCGGGCTCATCGTCCGGCCGCGCGATGACATCACGATGACGGGCCGCGAGTTGCGGCCCGTGTCGTTTGCGGGGAAGCCCCGCTGCCGAGGCAGGGAAAACGGTTGGTGCCGCGGCTCAGCGCGCCGCGTCGGGCTCGACGATATCGCCGCCGAGATGATGCACGCCCTCGCGCAGCTTCACGAAGGCGGCCGCCACCGCTTCCGGTTCGCCCTTCACGCCCAGCTCGATATGGCGGCGCGCATAGATGCCGCCGCGCTCCGCGTCGCCCACGCTGGGCAGGCTGAACACGCGCACGCCGGCGAAATCCTGCTCGATGCGCTCCATCAGCGGCGTCAGCGTCGATTCCGGCAGCTCGAACACCAGCACCGAGCGCTCGGTAAACGGCGTCGCGTGATGCAGGTGCTGGTACCGGGTATCGAGCACCCACTCCATCATCGGCCAGGCCATCACCGGGAAGCCGGGCACGAAATGCACGTCGCCGCAGGAAAAGCCCGGGATCTTGTTGTAGCCGTTCGGGATGATGGCGGCGCCCTGCGGGAAGGTGCCCATCTCGAAGCGGTGGCGGTTCTCCGGCGACTCGAAATCGACCGGCGTGGCGGCGTCGCCGTGCATCTCGCGGATGCGTTCCGCGATCAGCTCGCGCGCCTCGGGATGCAGCGCGAGCGGCACGCCGAGCGCGGCCGCCGCGCATTGGCGCGTGTGATCGTCGGGCGTGGCGCCGATGCCGCCGGTCGAGAACACGATGTCGCCGGCCGCGAAGGCGCGCTTGAGCGCCGCCGTGATGCGCTCGCGCGAATCGCCGACGTACTCGGCCCAGTCGAGCGCGAGGCCGCGCGCGCCGAGCAGCTCGATGATCTTCGCCAGATGCTTGTCCTGACGGCGACCGGACAGGATCTCGTCGCCGATGATGATGATGCCGATGCTCATTGATGCCTCGTCAATGCTTGGGAAGGTGCGGCGGCGGCCGCTCGCAGGTCCTGCAGCGCGTGCAGGCAATAGAAACCGAACCACAATGCCGAGAAGACGAGGATGAAGGCATAGACCCAGATCATCGCCGCCGCGACGAACGGGAACAGCACCATCGTCCAGATCGACGATACCCAGATGAAGGTCGGCACCGTGCCGAGCAGGCCGCTGGCGATGCCGATCCCCAGCAGCGGCCAGCGGTGCCGGCGCACCAGCGCGCGCCGCTCCTCGGCGCTGGCATGCTGGGCGAGCGCGTCGTAGCTCATCACGCGATAGGTCAGCCAGCCCCAGATCAGCGGCGGCAGCAGCGCGAAGAACGGCGGGATCAGCCACAGCGGCAGCGTGACGACCAGCACCACGATGCTGGCCAGCGCGGCCCACAGCGAATTGAAGGCGCTGCCGTACCAGGTACCGCCGCGCCGCTGCTCGAGCGAGGCGAACTGGCGCCGCGACAGGTGGGCGACCACCACCGGCGTCGAGATGGCGGCGATCAGCAGCAGCACGGTCAGCACGATCAGCGGAATCGCCACCGCCACCACCAGGAACGGCGCCACCACCGCATGCAGTTGCGGCACGCCGATCGAGGCGAAGAAATGGTAGATCCAGGAGGTCAGCGCGAAGCCCTCGAGCGCGGCGCGCGCGAGGCCCACCAGCGGCTGCCAGGCGAACCAGAGCACGATGCCCCAGCCGAGCGCGGCGACGATGAACGGCACGAACGTGAGCCAGAGCATCCGCGGGTGCAGCGCACTCGCGAGAGCCCGGCCGAAGGAGCGCAGCAGGTCGGTCATGCGGGCGGATAGGGGGAGAAATGGATCAGGGCGGCCCCAAGCATAAACCACGTCGCGCCCGGCCGGCAAAACCGCGATGCGCCCGGGCCGGGATGGGGATGCCGAAGCGGCGGGCCCAGCCCGCGATGAACCACCGGGGCGCCCAAAAGCACACCGCCCGGATTCGGGAGAACCGGGCGGTTTCGGCAAGCGGGGGCAATCCTGTCGTATGTCGTCGGGCAGGCCCGGCGGCGGCGCTCAGGCCGTGCCGGCCGAGACACCCGGCTTGCCGGGCTTGCGGCCTGCCAGGCGTCGCGCGATGCGTACCATCGCGAGCCAGTGCTGGGACCAGAAACCGTCGCCATAGGACACGCCCTGGTATTGCTCGCGGATGCCGGTGGGCTCGGGCGTCTTGTTCCAGGAGGCGGTGCGGAACAGCATGTCCCACCAAGGGAACAGCACGCCGAAATTGCAGCCGTAGGCGGTGCCTTCGTGGCCGTAGCCGACCGCGTGATGGCGCCGGTGGAAGGCCGGGCTGACCAGCAGGCGCTCGCCGAGCCAGCCGAACGGCAGCCGCGCATTGGTGTGCTGCACGCTCTGCACGAAGTTCGAGAGCGCCGTGAGCACCACGAACTGCGAGGGCGACACGCCGATCACCAGCGCGATGGCGGCGAAGAAACAGCCCTGGATCAGGTCGTCGAGCAGGTGGTTGCGGTCGTCGGTCCACAGCGACATCTGCCGCTGGCTGTGATGGACCGCGTGCAGCTCCCACCACACGCCGAAGCGGTGCTGCCAGCGGTGGTACCAGTAGCCGGCGAAATCGAGCACCACCAGGTAGATCAGGAAGGCCACCAGCGGCTGGGAGGTCACCCCGGGCCACAGCGTGTCGAGATTGAGGTTCGCGACGCCCTTGAGCCGCAGCCACGACTGGAAGTTGTCGAACAGGGGCTGCATCGCGAAGAAGAAGAACAGCGTGAAGATGCCGAGCTTGGCGATCAGCGTGTAGAGCACGTCGACGCGCGTCTCGCGGCGGTGCTGCCACGACTCGGCCGGCCGCAGCGCCTCGAGCGGACGCAGCAGCAGGTACATCGCCACCACCTGCAGCGCGCCGACGATCACCCAGTACAGCGCGTCGTAGGTGTCCTCGTCGTAGTCCATCAGGTCGAACCTGAACATCAGCGGCTGGACGATATCGACGTACAGCCAGGTCTGCAGGTTCGACACGAAGGTATCGAGCATCGAGGCGATCATGTGCAGCATCGGCGTGCTCCGGCCGGCGTCAGGCGCCGTTGGGCGCCGTCACCGGCGCGCGATCGTAGAAATAGATGCCGTGCGGCGAGCGGCCGACCGGGATCGTCTGGATCAGGCGGCGGCTGGCCAGGTCGATCACGCCGACCTTCTTGGCGAAGCGGAAGGTCACCCACAGCGTCTTGCGATCGGCCGATAGCTCCATGTCGTCGGGGCCGGGCAGCAGGCCGGTGATGTCGCCGACGTTGGTGAGCGTGTTCTCGTCGATGATGCTGATGGTGTTCGCGACCCGATTGGTCACCGCCACGTGGGTGCCGTCGGCCAGCGAGCGGAAGTTGTGGGCGCCCTTGCCGGTCGGGATGGTCTTGACCACCTTCTGGTTGCGCCAGTCCACCACCGCCACGTAGTCGGCGCCGGTCATGCCGACCAGCACGTACTTGTCGCCGGGCGTCATCCACAGGCCGGCCGGCACCTTGCCGACCTTCATCTTCCACTTGACCGTCTGGGTCGGCAGGTCGATCGCGGCCAGCTCGCCCGACACCTGCAGCGACACCAGCACGGTGCGGCTGTCCCGGGTGAAGGCCAGGTGGCTCGGCATCACCTGCAGCGGCACGCGCTTGACCAGGTGGACGTTCTGGCCGTCGTAGCCGTAGATGTCGACGCGGTCCAGGCGCAGGCCGGCCGCCACGAACCACTTGCGGTCGGGCGAGAAGCCGAGCTGGTAGGGATCGTCGATGCCTTCCACGGTGCGCTGCGGCGCGCCGGTGCGCGGATCGAGGAACATCAGGCTGTTCGAGACCGAATTGGCGACGATCAGCGAGGAATTGTCGGGCGTCGCCATCAGGTGATGCGGTTCCTTGCCGGTCGGCAGCGTACCGACCACCTGGTGCGAGTTCTGGTCGATCAGCGACAGGGTCGCCTCGGCCGAATTCAGCACGATCACGTTATTGGCAAAGGCGGCGGGCGCCGCGGCGACGGTCAGCGCGCCGAACAGCAGGGCGGCGCGACCGAGGGACAGGAAATTGCGCATGGAGACTCACGTCGAGAAACAGCCGTCATTGTAGAACGTTCGAGCGGACGTCCGGTTGACCGGCCGCCCGCCCGAATTCGCCTGCGCAGCCGGAATTGCGCTAGCGCTGCAGCGACTCCCAGACCTTGTGCAGCCGCTTGACCGAGACCGGCATCGGGGTGCGAAGTTCCTGCGCGAACAGCGAGATGCGTAATTCCTCGAGCAGCCAGCGGAACTCGGTGAGCCGCGCATCGGCCGCCCCGCCGCGCTGCGACAGGGCCCGCTGGTACTGCTGGTTGAGCGGCGCGAACTCGGCCAACTGGCGCGCGTCGCGGGCCGCGTCGGCCTTCAGCTTGTCGATGCGCATCGCGATCCCCTTCAGGTAGCGCGGGAAGTGCGCGAGCTGCGGGTACGGCGTGTCGATCACGAAGCGCTTGCCGACCAGCGCGCCGAGCTGGGCCGTCATGTCGGCATGGGCGGCCGCGAAGGGCTTGGCCTGGGCCAGCTTCTTGCCGAGCCCGGCGTACTCGGCCAGGATCTGGCCGACCAGCCGCGCGATCTCCTGCGCCAGCAGGTTCAGGCGGCTGCGGCCCTCGTCGCGGCGCGCGTGGAAGCCCGCGTCGTCGACCGGCAGCGGGTCCTGCAGGCAGGCGCGGTCGAGCGCCGTATCGATCAACTGGTCGCGCAGCTCGTCCTGCGAGCCCAGCGTCATGTACTGCATCGCCATCTCGCGCAGGCCCGGCAGGTTCTTCTCCAGGTACTTGATCGGCTCCTTCAACTGCAGCGCGAACAGGCGCCGCAGCCCGGCGCGGTGGATGCGCGCCGCCTCCTCGGGCGAGTCGAACACCTCGACGTCGCAATGCGTGCCGCGATCGACCAGGGCCGGGTAGCCGAACAGGGTCTGGCCGCGCCGGCGGATTTCCAGCAGCTCGGGCAGCTTGCCGAAGTTCCAGGTGGTGAGGTTCTCGTAGAGCGCGGTCGCGCCGCCGCCCTGCGCGCCTTGCCCACCTTGGCCGCCCTCGCCCGCGCCGCCGGCCGCGCCCTTGGCGGTGGCCGGCGCGG
>NZ_VWWC01000077.1:0-32803 GCF_011753175.1 Burkholderia sp. Cy-637
GAACAGGACCGTGAAACGACTCCACGCCGATGATAGTGCGGATTGCCCGTGTGAAAGTAGGTAATCGTCAGGCTTCCCTCATGACAACCCCCGTTGCCCTAGGCAGCGGGGGTTTTGTCTTTCCAGCCGCCAGAAACTAATCCAATTCAAATCCCTTATCCCCGTCTGGATTAGTCGCGCGCGATGGTATGCTACGCGTCCCCGATGCGGAACGAATTGCATCCGCCATCCGGTCAAATTCAATTGCCCCGTCTGATTCGCGATTTATTCGCCGATTAATCGCAGCCATCAAGCGGGATAATCAGCAAGGAACCATGACTGCAACTTCCAGCGATAAGACGACCCAGCCGATTTCCATCGTGAGGATCGAATCCGCGATCAATGCATGGCGTGAAATTCATCTGCCCGCCGAGATCGACGAGGACTACGCGCTCGACAGCGCGAGCAGTTGTCTCGCTGAGGTATATGGTTCGATGATTTTCCACGGCGAATCGAGCGTCGAACTCGAGCTGCTGACGCAGGACCAGCGCGACGCGCTGCTGGCGACCGAGGTCTGAGCGTCGCCGCGCGCGGCACCTTCGTCGCGCGTTTCCCGAATTCTTGAATGAATGCAGTCCTGATGGACCCGCGTCGTCGATAAAACCCGCATCGACACGCGGGCGAAAGCTCGCGTGCGTATCATTCGGGAGTACCATCGCCGCTCGGCACGTCTCGCCGGCTCCCACCATCTTCCGCTCGATCAAGCGCATGACCGACTCCAACGTGGATCGTCGCCCGACGACAGGTTTCCTCCCGTACCTCGTGGCCGCCACGTTCTTCATGGAGTATCTCGACACGACCGTCATCGCCACCGCCTTGCCGCAGATGGCCAGGTCGTTCGGCGTCGGCCCGAATGCGCTCAGTCTCGGCATGACCGCCTACATGCTGGCGCTCGCCGTGTTCATTCCGATCAGCGGCTGGATCGCCGATCGTTTCGGCTCGCGTACCGTGTTCGGCTCCGCCATCGCCGTTTTCACCATTGCATCCGTGCTGTGCGGCATGTCCGACGGCGTCGGCACCTTCACGGCCGCGCGTCTGCTGCAGGGCATCGGAGGCGCGATGATGGTGCCGGTCGGCCGCATGATCGTGGTACGCAGCACCGACAAGGCCCAGCTGATGCGCGCCATCGCGACCATCACCTGGCCGGGCATCGTCGCTCCCGTGGTCGGGCCGCCCGTCGGCGGCTTCATCACCACCTACGCATCCTGGCGCTGGATCTTCCTGCTCAACGTGCCGCTCGGCATCGCCGCGCTCGTTTGCGTGCTGCTGCTGGTGAGGAATGAACGCGCCGAGCAAGCACGTCCGCTCGACTGGCTCGGCTTCATCCTGTCGGGCGCGACACTGACCTGCGTGCTGTGCGGCACCGAAGCGCTCGGCCAGCAGGATGCGCACTTCATGGAAGCGCTGGGCCTGATCGTGGCCGCCGTCGTGTTCGGTGCGCTCGCCTGGTGGCACGCGCAGCGCACGCCGCATCCCTTGCTCGATTTCAGCACGCTGAAGGTGCCGACCTTTTCCGTGACCGTCTTCACCGGCTCGATCACGCGGATCGCGATCAACGCGGTGCCCTACCTGCAGCCGCTGCTGTTCCAGGTCGGCTTCGGCATGTCGCCATTCCAGTCCGGCCTGCTGCTGCTGGCCAGCGCGACCGGCAATCTCGGCATGAAGGCGCTGACCTCGTGGATTCTCGACCGCTTCGGCTTCCGCCGCGTCGCGCTGGTCGACGTCACGATCGCCGGCTTCGCGACCATCGCCTGCGGCTGGCTCACGGCCTCCACGCCGCTGGTGATCACGTTGTTCGTGGTGTTCGTCTATGGCCTGTCGCGCTCGATGCAGTTCTCGACGCTGGCCACCCTGGCCTTCGCCGACGTTCCGCCGAAGCAGACCAGCGCCGCCAGCACGCTGTCGAGCGCCGCGCAGCAGATGACGATCGGCATGGGCATCGCTTTCGGCGCGATGTCGTTGCGCCTCGCCTCGCTGATGCGCGGCGACGAAACCGGCACGCACTACGTGATGGCCGATTTCCGCTGGGCCTTTCTGGCCGCCGGCGTGCTCGCGCTGCTGACGCTGCCCGGTTACGCGCGTCTCGCCGCCAATGCCGGCGATCGCCTGCGCGCGAGCATGTCGAAGACCTGAACCCGACTCACTCGGCGTCGTGGAAGATCAGGCCCAGCGTATGCCGATGTCCGCTGCGCAGCCGGCTCACGCCATGCCGCAGATTCACGCGATAGACGCCGCGCACGCCTTGCTGCGGCCGTCCATGCACGGCGAAGATCGCCGCATCGCCGCGCGCGAGCGGCACCACCTCCACGCGTGACTGCATGCGCGGCCGCTGCTCGGTCAGCACGAATTCCCCGCCGGTGAAATCCTCGCCCGGCTGGGACAGCAGGACGGCGACCTGCAGCGGAAACACGTGCTCGCCATACAGGTCCTGGTGCAGGCAGTTGTAGTCGCCATCCCCATAGCGCAGGATCAACGGCGTGGGCCTCGACTGGCCGGCCGCATGACAGCGCGCGAGAAAGGCCTCGTGCTCGGCCGGGAAGCGCGACTCGATGCCGAGCGCGCGATGCCAGTCGTTGGCGATCGGCGCGAGCGGCGCATACATCTCGCGACGCAAGCGAGCCAGCCCATCCGGCAACGGATAGGCGAAGTAGCGATACTCGCCGCGACCGAAGCCATGACGAGCCATCACCACCCGGCTTCGATAACGCGCCTCGTCGTCATAAGCGGCGATCAGCGCATCGCAGGCGCGTCGATCCAGCAGGCCTTTCACGACCGCCACGCCATGCGCGTTCAGCGCGTCGCGAATCGCGGCCCAATCGAGCGAGGCCGGCGCGAGTGCGCCGGCCAGCACCGGATCCGGATCGACCCAATCGAGCGGGGAGGGAAACGACGCCGCGCGGCGTCGCTCGGGGCAGGCAGTCATGATGGCGCTCCGCATCCATACGTCAGGGCGACCATCCTATCGACCGGCGGGGCGCGACGCGCCCCGATTCTTGCGCTGTATTTCCGCGCCGTCATGCACGGCGCCCGGCGTGCCGGATCAGAACAGCGAGTGGAACACCCAATACAGCAGGCCCGCCAGCGCGATCGAGGCCGGCAGCGTCAGCACCCAGGCCAGGATCAGGCTGCGCACGGTCGACCATTGCAGGCCCGAGCCGTTCGCCGCCATGGTGCCCGCCACGCCCGAGGACAGCACGTGGGTGGTCGACACCGGCAGCCCGTACATGTCGGCGGCGCCGATCGTGATCATCGCGACCGCCTCGGCCGAGGCGCCCTGGCCATAGGTCAGGTGCTGCTTGCCGATCTTCTCGCCGACCGTCACCACGATGCGCTTCCAGCCCACCATGGTGCCCAGGCCGAGCGCCAGCGCGACGGCCACCTTGACCCAGGTCGGGATGAACTTGGTGGCGTGATCGAGCTGCTGGCGATAGTTGTCGATCGCGGCGTGATCGTCGGCGGAGAAGGCCGGCTGCTTGGCCTTCTCCATCAGGCGGATCGCTTCCGACACCAGGTACATGGTGTTGCGCAGGTTGTCGACATCGCCTTGCGGCACGCTCGCGATCGAGCCCGTCGAGCCGACCGCGGCCGCCAGCGAGTTCGACAGTTGCTGCACGGCCGGCAGCGTTTCCGGCTTCAGCTCGCGCGTCTGCACATAGGTCTCGACCGCCTGGCGCGAGTTGGCCGGCGCCGCGATGCCGTTGGTGTACTTGCCGAAGGAGGAGGCGGCCTGGTGCGCGACGGCGATGAAGGTTTGCGACTCGGCCGGCGTGACGGCCTTGTTCAGCGCATAGGCGGTCGGCACGGTGCCGATCAGGATCAGCATGATCAGGCCCATGCCCTTCTGGCCGTCGTTCGAGCCGTGCGCGAAGGACACGCCGGTGCAGGTCAGGATCAGCAGGCAGCGGATCCAGAACGGCGGCGCCTGGTCCTTGGGCGGCTCCTTGTAGAGCGCCGGCACCTTTAGCACGGCCTTGAGGATCAGCAGCAGCAGGCCGGCGAACAGGAAGCCGACGATCGGCGAGACCAGCAGCGACTTGCCGACGCCGAGCGCCTGGCTCCAGTCCACGCCGCTGGTGCCCGAGGCGCCGTGCATCAGCTGGTTCATCAGGCCCACGCCGATGATCGAGCCGATCAGCGTGTGCGAGCTCGAGGAGGGCAGGCCGAAGTACCAGGTGGCGAGGTTCCAGACGATGGCCGCGATCAGCAGCGCGAACACCATCGCGAAGCCGGCGCCGCTGCCGACCTGCAGGATCAGCTCGACCGGCAGCAGTTGCAGGATGCCGAACGCGACCGCGCCGCTGGAGAGCAGCACCCCGGCGAAATTCCACAGCCCCGACCAGACCACGGCGACGTTCGGGGTCAGCGAATGCGTGTAGATCACGGTGGCGACCGCGTTGGCCGTGTCGTGGAAGCCGTTGACGAACTCGAAACCGAGCGCGATCAGCAGCGCCGTGCCGAGCAGCAGGTAGGGGAAGATCGAATGTTCGCCGACCGGGGCGAGGTCGGCGAGCAGGTGGCTGAGCACGTAGGCGCCACCGGCGACCAGCACGACGAAGAAGATCACCAGACCGAGATGCCGCGAGCGGCCGAGGTCGACTGAGGACGACGCAGGTTGATTCATGGCGGGCAGGGGGAGGTGGGTTGCGGGGATCGCCCGATCCTAGCGCCGCGACTTAGGCAGTTTGATGACATTGCAGGAAGCCGCCCGATGTCTTTCGTTCTGCTTTCGATTGCGGGCGATGATCGCGCCGCGCATACCGCTTGCTGCCGTGCCCCCTGGCCGCCTCGGGCGGCGTCGGCTTCAGCGCGCCGGCCGCGCCGCCGGCGCCCCCGCGAAGCGCCGCGCGCCGGCCACGCAGGCCACCACTACCGCCGTCACCACCAGCATCGAGGCCGGCACCGCCTCGTGCAGCAGCCAGGCGGCCAGCAGGAAGCCGAAGAAGGGCTGCAGCAACTGCAACTGGCCGACGCCGGCGATGCCGCCGAGCGCCAGCCCGCGATACCAGAACACGAAGCCGATCAGCATGCTGAACAGGGACACATAGGCCAGCCCCCACCAGGCCGGCGCCTCGATCGCGGCGAACGAGGCCGGCCGCATCGCGATCGCGACCGGCAGCATCAGCGGCAGCGACAGCACCAGCGCCCAGGAGATCACCTGCCAGCCGCCCAGCTTGCGCGACAGGCGCGCGCCTTCCGCGTAGCCGAGCCCGCAGACCAGGATCGCCGCCACCATCAGCAGGTCGCCCAGCGGCGAGGCGCCGATGCCGTCGCGCAGCGCGAACGCGACCACCGCCGCGCTGCCGATCGACGAAAACAGCCAGAAGGCCGCGCGCGGACGCTCGCCGCCGCGCAGCACGCCGAAGATCGCGGTCGCCAGCGGCAGCAGCCCGACGAACACGATCGCGTGCGCCGAGGTGATGTGCTGCAGCGCCAGCGCGGTCAGCAGCGGAAAGCCGACCACCACGCCGAACGCGACGATCGCCAGCGGCAGCAGGTCGACGCGCGCCGGCCGCGATTCGCGGAAGGCGAGCAGCAGGGCGATCGCCAGCAGCCCGGCGATCGCCGCGCGCGCCACCGTCAGGAACAGCGGGTCGAAGCCGTGCACGGCGATCCGCGTGGCCGGCAGCGAGCCGCTGAAGATCAGGACACCGAGGAAACCGTTCAGCCAGCCTTGGGTGGAGTTCTGCATGGCGCATCCGTCGAATGAATGGAAGGAGGAGCGTTCCAGCATCCCATGCCGGGACGTCCAGGTTAAGCTACGGATCAGCACAATCCAGGGAAACTGTACTGATCGGGGAGCCGGACAGATGGCGAGCGAAAAAGGGGTGAGGGCGGCGGAGCCCGCGGCCACGGGCAGCCGCGTCGCGCGGGTGATGGCCACGCTGCGGGCGCGGATCGCCAGTCGCAGCCTGATGCCGGGCGCGCGCGTGCCTTCGGTGCGCTCGATGGCGGAGCTGCTCGGCGTATCGAAATCGACCGTGGTCGAGGCCTATGACCGGCTGGTGGCCGAGGGCGCGCTATCGGCCCGGCGCGGCGCCGGTTTCTTCGTGGCCGGCCACGCGCCGCCGTTCGCGCTGGCCGACGTGGGCCCGAGCCTGGACCGCGAGCTCGACCCGCTGTGGCTGACGCGGCAATCGCTGGAAGCCGGCAGCGATGCGCTGAAGCCCGGCGCGGGCTGGCTGCCGGCCGCCTGGCTGCCCGACGAGGGCGTGCGCCGCGCGCTGCGGGCCGTGGCGCGCGACGCGCAGGTCGACCTGGCAGACTACGGCGCGCCGCGCGGGCTGCCGGCGCTGCGCCAGCAACTCGCGCTGCGGCTGGCGCAGCACGGCATCGAGGCGGCGGCCGACCAGTTGCTGCTGACCGACGGCGGCACCCACGCGCTCGACCTGCTGTGCCGCTTCCTGCTCGAACCGGGCGACACCGTGGTGCTCGACGATCCCTGCTACTTCAATTTCCAGGCGCTGCTGCGTGCCCATCGCGTGCGGCTGGTCAGCGTGCCCTACACCGCCAACGGGCCCGATCCGGAAGCCTTCGCGCGGGTGCTGGCCGAGCATCGCCCACGCCTCTACGTAACCAACTCGGCGATCCATAACCCGACCGGCGCGACGCTGGCGCCGGCCGTCGCGCATCGCGTGCTGATGCTGGCGGCCGAGCACGACCTGCTGATCGTCGAGGACGACATCTTCGCCGACTTCGAGATCGAGCCCGCGCCGCGGCTGGCGGCCTTCGACGGCCTGTCGCGCGTGATCGCGATCGGCAGCTTCTCGAAGACGTTGTCGGCGGCGGTGCGCTGCGGCTACATCGCCACGCGGCGCGACTGGATCGATCCGCTGATCGACCTCAAGCTCGCCACCACCTTCGGCAACGGCGGCCTCAGTTCGGCCGTGGTGCATCGCCTGCTGGTGGACGGCACCTACCGGCGCCATCTCGACGGCCTGCGCGCGCGGCTCGGCGACGCGCGCAGCGAGACCTTGCGGCAACTGACGGCGGCCGGCCTCGAGGTGCCGATCCGGCCGCGCGCGGGGATGTTCCTGTGGGCCGAGCTGCCCGAAGGGCTGGACGCGGCCGTGGTGGCGCGCCATGCGCTCGACGAGGGCGTGGTGCTGGCGCCCGGCAATGTCTTCAGCGTGTCGCGCAACGCGACGCGATACCTGCGTTTCAACGCCTCGCAGAGCAACCGGCCGGCCATCCATGCCGCGCTGCGTCGCGCGATGACGCGCGCGGCGGGCTGACATCCCGGGCATCACGCCCTGGCGCGGGACGCTGCTCCCGCATCGCCCCCATCCTTTCCCGCCGATACCCGATTGCCTCCTGCCCGCGAGGGCTGCCCAAAAAGTATCGGCGCGCCTGGCGTTTTGACGTAGTGAGCGCGCCCGCCTCGACCCTATAGTGCCCCTGCCGGTTCTGACGGCGATCCAACAAAGCAGAATCTAGGAGACACGTATGAACAAGATGCGACTCGTCGCGGCGGGCGTGCTGCTGGGCGCCTGTCTGCCGGGCATCGCGAGCGCGCAGGTCTGCAAGGTGCCGACCCTGCGGGTGCTCGCGCAGAAGAGCCTGGGCCTGTCCGTGATGGAAAAATCGCTGCCCGACTACGAGAAGCAGAGCGGCACGCACGTCGAGATCAGCTATTTCGGCGAGAGCGACCGCCGCGCGAAATCGCGCCTCGACGCTTCGACGGGCGCGGGCTCGTACCAGATCTACTACGTCGACGAGGCGAACGTCGCGGAATTCGCCTCGGCCGGCTGGATCACGCCGCTGCTCAAGTACTACCCCAAGGACTACGACTACGACGATTTCCTGCCCGGGCGCCGCGCGGTGGCCAGCTACCAGGGCGTGGCCTACTTCGCGCCGCTGATCGGCGGGGGCGATTTCCTGTTCTATCGCCGCGACCTGCTCGAGGCCGCCCACATCCCGGTGCCGAAGACGCTCGACCAGCTGGTCGCCGCGATCAAGAAGCTCAATGCGCCGCCCAGGCTGTACGGCTGGGTGGCGCGCGGCCAGCGCGGCTCCGGCATGAACGTCTGGCGCTGGGCGCCGTTCATGCTCGGCATGGGCGGCGCCTGGACCGACAAGAGCGGCCAGCCCGCCTTCAACTCGCCGGCGGCGGTGAAGGCCACCCAGCTCTACAGCGAGCTGTTCAAGTACGCCCCGCCGGGCGCGGCCACCTACGACTGGAGCAACGCGCTGGAGGCGTTCCGCTCGGGCAAGGTCGCCTTCATGATCGAGTCGACGCCGTTCGCGGACTGGATGGAGGATCCCGGCAAGTCGAGCGTGGCCGGCAAGGTCGGTTATACGCGCCCGCCCGCGCCGCTGCCCTCGGCCGCCTACGGCCACGGCTTCGCGATCTCCTCGGTGGGCGCCAAGGACGACTGCACGCGCATGGCCGCGGGCCGCTTCATCGCCTGGGCCACCAGCAAGGACCAGGAGCAGGCGCGGCTGCGCAACGGCGTGTTCAGCGACTACAACCGCAGCAGCACGATCGCCAGCCCCTACTTCAAGCAGCACGTGGTGCCGCAGATCCTGGCCGGCCTGAACGACACCAACCCGGTCACCCAGGTCACCATCTGGCGCACCCCGCAGTGGCCCGATATCGGCGACAACCTCGGCATCGCGCTGGAGCAGGTCTTCACCGGCACCCAGGCCGACGTGCAGGCCACGCTCGACGACGCCGCCCAGTACGCCAAGGACGCGCTCGAACATGGCGCTCGCAAATAAGCTCGCCGGCCGGGGGGCGGCCGTTCCCGCGCGGCGGGGCCGCGAACGCACCAGCCTGCCCTGGGTGTTCCTGGCCCCGACGCTCGCGCTGCTGGCGATCCTGAGCCTGGTGCCGACCGTCGCCGCGATCCGGCTCGCGCTCTACAACCGCGTGCTGCGCTATCCCGACAGCGAATTTGTCGGGCTGCGCAACTTCGTGCGGCTCGCCTCGGACCGGCGCTTCCTCAACGCGATCGAGGTGTCGGTGCTGTGGGAGCTGGTCACCGTCGCGGGCGCGGTGCTGGTCGGCATCGTGCTGGCGGTGTTCCTGTTCGAGCGCGTGCATGGCCGCTGGCGCCGGCTCGCCGCGCTGGTGCTGATCATGCCGGTGCTGCTGCCGCGCGTGTCGGCGGCCTTCATCTGGAAGTTCATGTACGCGCCGCTCACCGGCATCCTGAGCTGGCTGCTCGGCACGCTCGGCGTCGACAACACCGCCTTCCTGGCCGATCCGCACTTCGCGCTCTACGCGGTCGCGCTGGTCGACGTCTGGCAATGGGGGCTGTTCTTCGCGGTGGTGATCCTCAAGCTGCTGGAGACGCTGCCGCCCGAGCCGCTGGAGGCGGCGCGGCTCGACTACGCGTCCACCTGGCAGGTGCATGCCTATATCGCGCTGCCGATGCTCAAGGCGCCGCTGGTGAGCCTGGTGTTCATCAAGATGGTCGAATCGCTGCGCTCGTTCGACCTGATCTACGTGATGACCAAGGGCGGTCCCGGCATCAGCACCGAGACGCTCGACCTCTATGCCTACCAGCAGGGCATCGGGCTGGCCGGCAAGGTGTCCTATGCATCGAGCATGGCGGTGCTGATGATGGTCGCCACCACCCTGGTCTTCACGCTCATCTGGAAGAGGGTCAACAAATGGGACGACTGATTTCCCGCGGCGGCACCGTCGCGATCGGCGGCCTGATCCTGCTGGTGGCCGCGTTCCCGCTGTTCTGGGCGGTGCTCAATTCGCTCAAGCACCTGCTCGACATCGTCACGCCCACGCCGCGTTTCCTGTTCGTGCCGACGCTGGCCAACTATCGCCAGGTGCTGTCGAGCCCGGAGGTGATGATCGGCCTGGGCAACAGCATCGCCATCGTCGGCGCCTCGGTCGCGCTCGGCGCGCTGCTCGGCGTGCCGGCGGCCTATGCGATCGCGCGCTACCCGGTGCGCGGCAAGCGCGATATCCAGTTCTTCCTGCTCTCGCTGCGCTTCCTGCCGCCGGTGGCGATCGCCGTGCCGCTGATCGCGATCTGGGTCGACCTGGGCCTCTACGACACCAAGCTGTCGATGATCGTCACCTACCTGCTGGTCACGCTGTCGACCATCACCTGGCTGTCGATCCCGGTGTTCCGCCGCCTGCCGCGCGAGATCGAGGAAGCCGCCGCGCTCGACGGCTACGGCCCCTACGCGGTGTTCTGGCATATCGCGCTGCCGGTCTGCGCCAACACGCTGCTGGGCGGCGTGGTGTTCAGCTTCGTGCTGGTCTGGAACGAACTGATGATCGCGCTCGCGCTGACCTCGTCGCGCAGCGCCACCTTGCCGGTGGTCGCCTCGGCGTTCACCTCGCTGGGCCAGGAGGTGCCGTGGGGCGTGATCAATGCCTCGACGGTCCTGCTGGCGCTGCCGCCGCTGGTCTTCGTCGGCATGCTCAGCCGCCTGCTCAATTCGATGGTCAAGGGAAAATAAGGAGGATGCCTTGAAAGCGCTCGTACTCGAACGCACGCGCGAACTCGCGCTGCGCGACATCGACCTGCCGCTGGAGATGGGACCGGGCGATGTCCGGATCAAGATACACACGGTCGGCGTGTGCGGCAGCGACGTTCATTACTACACGCACGGCGGGATCGGCCCGTTCCGCGTGGACGCGCCGATGGTGCTCGGCCACGAGGCCTCCGGCGTGGTGGTGGAGGTGGGCGCCGAGGTCACGCAGTTGCGCGTGGGCGATCGCGTCTGCATGGAGCCCGGCGTGCCGCGGCTCGATTCGCCGGCCACGCTGCGCGGCCTCTACAACCTCGATCCCGCCGTGCGCTTCTGGGCCACGCCGCCGGTGCACGGGTGCCTCGCGCCCTACGTGGTGCATCCGGCGGCCTTCACCTACCGCCTGCCCGACAACGTCTCGTTCGCCGAGGGCGCGATCGTCGAGCCGCTGTCGATCGGCCTGCAGGCCGCCAAGAAGGCGGCCATGAAGCCCGGCGACATCGCGGTGGTGATCGGCGCCGGCACGATCGGCGCGATGACCGCGCTGGCCGCGCTGGCGGGCGGCGCCGCGCGCGTGATCCTGGCCGACCTGGTGCCCGACAAGCTCGCGCTGTTCGCCGGCAATCCGGCGGTCACCCCGGTCGAGGTCGGCACGCAGTCGCTGGCCGCGACGGTGGCCGAGCTGACCGGCGGCTGGGGCGCCGACGTGGTGTTCGAGGCCAGCGGCAGCGCCCGCGCCTACGCCGGCCTGGTCGAGCTGATTTGCCCCGGCGGCTGCGCGGTGCTGGTCGGCATGCCGCTCGAGGCGGTGCCGCTCGACGTGGTCGCGCTGCAGGCCCGCGAAGCGCGCATCGAATCGGTGTTCCGCTACGCCAACATCTTCCCGCGCGCGCTCGCGCTGATCGCCTCCGGGGCGATCGACGTGAAGCCGTTCATCTCGCGGACCTTCCCGTTCTCGGACGGCATCCGCGCCTTCGAGGAAGCCGCGAGCGCCCATCCGCGCGACGTGAAGATTCAGATCGAAATGGATTGAACCATGGCACGTATCGTCTGCAAGGCCTTGTCGAAGCGCTACGAGGGCGGCCCCGCCGTCCTGCATCCGCTCGACCTCGAGATCGCCGACGGCGAGTTCATCGTGCTGCTCGGGCCCTCCGGTTGCGGCAAGTCGACCATGCTGCGCATGATCGCGGGGCTGGAGGCGATCAGCGACGGCGAGCTGGTGATCGGCAATGCCGTGGTCAACGAGCTGCCCTCGCGCGAGCGCAACGTCGCGATGGTGTTCCAGAACTACGCGCTGTATCCGCACATGTCGGTCTACGACAACATCGCCTTCGGGCTGCGGCGCCTGAAGGTGCCGGCCGGCGAGATCGACCGCCGGGTGCGCGAGGTGGCCGGCATCCTGGGGCTGGACGCCTTGCTCGATCGCCGGCCGCGCGCGATGTCCGGCGGCCAGCAGCAGCGCGCGGCGATCGCGCGCGCGATGATCAAGACGCCCGCGGTGTTCCTGTTCGACGAGCCGCTGTCGAACCTCGACGCCAAGCTGCGTACCCAGTTGCGCGGCGACATCAAGCGCCTGCATCGGCGGCTCGCCACCACCACGCTCTACGTGACGCACGACCAGCTCGAGGCGATGACGCTGGCCGATCGCATCGTGCTGATGCGCGGCGGCCATATCGAGCAGATCGGCTCGCCGGCCGAACTCTATGCAATGCCGCGCACGGTGTTCGCGGCGAGCTTCGTCGGCACGCCCGCCATGAACTTCGCCGACGGCACGATCGAGCGCGACGGCAATCGCGTCGTGCTGGCCTGCAACGGCGCGCGCTGGCCGCTGTCGGCCCGGCGGCTGGCCGGGTTGTGCGGTTTGGGCGAGGGCCAGGCGGTGAAGGTGGCGATCCGCCCCAACCATCTGCGGCTGGCCGATGGCGGCACGCCGGCCGAGGGCATGGGCCTGGCCGGCACGGTGGAGCTGGTCGAGCTGCTCGGCGCCGAGGCGCTGGTCACCTTCGACTGGCAGGGCCAGTCGTGGGCGGCCCTCGTGCCGGCCCCGATGGCTCCCACGCCGGGCGACGTGCTAGCGTTGCGCTTCGACGAGGAGGCGCTGCACCTGTTCGACGCCGGCACCGAGCGCAACCTGGCGCTGCCGGAGGCGAGCCGCGAGGCGCACGCGGCCGGGCCGGCGCTGGCCGCGGCGGGTTGACCGGCTCCCGTCCATGGCACGCCGGCGCAACCGCAGACGGAGCAGCACATGAATCCGGATCTCGAGATCGTCCCCAGCCACCAGGACAGCGCGTTTCGCGCCTGGGTGCACGACTACCCGCACGCGGTCGCGAAGTGGCACTTCCATCCCGAGTACGAGATTCACCTGATCCGCTCATCGCGGGGCAAGGTCTTCGTGGGCGACCACATCGGCGATTTCGGCCCGGGCAACCTGATCGTGACCGGGCCGAACCTGCCCCACAACTGGGTCAGCGAGCTGGCCGAGGGCGAGCGGGTGCCGTCGCGCGACGTGGTGCTGCAATTCTCGCGCGACGCGATCGACAAGATGGTCGACACCTTCGGCGAACTGCAGCCGGTGAGCGCGCTGGTCGACGAGGCCGCGCGCGGCGTGCAGTTTCCCGATCGCGTCGGGCAGGCGGTGGCGCCGCTGATGCTCGAGCTCGCGAATGCGCACGGCTGCCGGCGCATCGAGATCCTGATGTCGCTGTTCGACCGGCTGTCCTCCTGCCGCGAGCGGCGCGTGCTGGCCGGCCCCGGCTACCGGATCGACGCGCAGCACTACATGTCCTCGACCCTCAACCAGGTGCTGTCCTACCTGCGCCAGAACCTGCCCGGCGTGCTGCGCGAGGCCGACGTGGCCGAATTCGCCGGCATGAGCGTGAGCACCTTCACGCGCTTCTTCCGCCGCCAGACGGGCTCGACCTTCGTGCGCTACCTGAACCGGCTGCGCATCAACGAGGCCTGCGAGCTGCTGATGTTCTCCGAGCTGAGCATCACCGACATCTGCTATCGCGTCGGCTTCAACAACCTGTCGAATTTCAATCGGCAGTTCCTCGCCATGAAGCAGGTGCCGCCCTCGAAGTTCCGCGACCTGCATCGGCTCAATACACCGTACAGCCGCGACGAGGCGCCGGACCTGCCGCGTCCGCCGCGGCGCTCTCCAGACAGGACACTGCATCCGTGACTTTCCTCGGCATCGATCTCGGCACCTCCGAGGTCAAGCTTCTCCTCACCGACGCCGATTCCGTGCCGCTCGCGACCGGCTCGGCCCCGCTGTCGCTCGACCGGCCGCATCCGCATTGGTCGGAACAGAGCCCGCAGGCCTGGTGGCATGCGATGCTCGACGCGATCGCCGCGGTGCGGGCCGCGCATCCGGCCGGTTTCGCCGCGCTGCGCGGCATCGCGCTGTCGGGGCAGATGCATGGCGCGACCCTGCTCGACCGCGCCGGGCAGGTGCTGCGCCCGGCGATGCTGTGGAACGACACGCGCGCCGGCGCCGAATGCGTCGAGCTCGAGGCGCTGGTGCCCGAGTCGCGCGCCATCACCGGCAACATGGCGATGCCCGGCTTCACCGCGCCCAAGCTGCTGTGGCTCGCCAAGTACGAGCCGACCGTGTTCCGCGCGATCCACAAGGTGCTGCTGCCCAAGGACTACCTGATCTGGCGCCTGTCGGGCGAGTTCGTCTCCGACCTGTCGGACGCGTCGGGCACCTTGTGGCTGGACTGCGCGCGTCGCGAATGGTCGGGGCGCATGCTGGCCGCCAGCGACCTGTCGGTCGAGCAGATGCCCAGGCTGGTCGAGGGCAATGCCGCGGCCGCGCAGCTGCGCGACAGCCTGCGGCGCGAGTGGGGCATCGCCGGGCCCGTCACGATCGCCGGCGGCGCGGGCGACAACGCGGCTTCGGCGATCGGCATGGGCGTGACCGGGGCCGGCGGCGGTTTCCTGTCGCTCGGCACCTCGGGCGTGCTGTTCGCCGGTAACGAGCGTTTCGCGCCGAACCCCGATGCCGCCGTGCACGCCTTCTGCCACTGCCTGCCGGGGCGCTGGCACCAGATGAGCGTGATCCTGTCGGCCGCCGCCAGCCTCGACTGGCTGGCGCGCGCGCAGGGCGGCAGCGCCGCCGAGCTGGCGGCGCGTGCCGAACGCGCCGCGGCCGCCCGCGCGCCGATCTTCCTGCCTTACCTGGGCGGCGAGCGCACGCCGCACAACGACGCCCACGCGCGCGGCGTATTCTTCGGGATGACGAACGAACATGGCGCCGAGGACCTGGCCTACGCGGTGATGGAGGGCGTGGCCTTCGCGATGGCCGACGGCCACGATGCGTTGCGCGCGGCCGGCACCGAACTCGAGGCCGTGTCCTTCATCGGCGGCGGCTCGCGCAGCGCGTTCTGGGCGCGGCTGTGCGCCAACGCGACCGGCATCGCCATGCATCGGCACGCGGACGGCGCGGTCGGCGCGGCGCTGGGCGCGGCCCGGCTCGCGCGGCTGGCCGCCACCGACGACACCTTGTCGGCGGTCTGCGTGGCGCCGCCGATCGCCCAGACGATCCGGCCCGACCGCGGCGCCGAGCTGCTGGCGCCGCGGCTCGCGCGCTACCGGCGCCTGTACCGGCTGCTGCGCGAGGAATTCGCGCGCGGCGACTGATCAAGCGGCGAAGCGTCATGAAGCGGAAACCTCGCCGGGCGGCGAACCCCGCGCTGGCGCGGCTGAATCATCTGCCGCTGCCGGCGCCCTATGTCAGGCAGGCCTCGCTGGCCAATCACCTGGCCTTCGAGGCCTGCTGCGCGGCAGCCGGCAATCGGCACGCGCTGAACCGGATGAGCGGCATGCTCTATCTCGGTTACCTGATCTGGGAAGCCGAGGGCGAGCCCGGGCCGGCCGATTGCTTCCATGCCGCCGAGGCGGTGCTCGACGCGGCCGTGCAGCGCGCCGAGGGCTCCAGCATCTGGCGGCTCGAACCGCCAGATCGCGCCGCGCTGACCGGCCTGCTGTGCCTGCACGACGCGCAGCTCGCCACGATCCCGACCCGCGTCTACCTGGGCGCGATGAGCCGGCTCGAACGTCTGCTGCACGATGGCGAGCCGATGTCCCCGCTGCCGGAGCGAGGGCAGGCAAACGGCCTTTCCGGCGATCCAGGCAGGAGGCAATCATGAAGACGGCATTCGATTTTCGGAACCGGCGCGTGCTCGTGACGGGCGCATCGAGCGGGATCGGCCAGGCCTGCGTCGAGGCGCTGGCGCAGGCGGGCGCGCAGGTGGTGGCGGCAGCCCGCAATGGGCAGGCGCTGGACGCCCTGGCGGCGCGCACCGGTTGCGACACGCTGCGGCTCGATGTCGGTGCCGACGAGCGCGCCATCGACGCGGCGCTCGCGCCGCTGGCCGGCTTCGACGGCCTGGTCAATTGCGCGGGGATCGCCTCGCTCGAGACGGCGCTCGAGGTGAGCGCTGCCAGCTTCGATACGGTGATGGCGGTGAATGCGCGCGGGGCGGCGCTGGTGGCGCGTGCCGTGGCACGCGGGATGCTGGAGCGGGAACGCCGGCCCGATCGCGGGCGCGGCAGCATCGTCAATGTCTCGAGCCAGGCCGCGCTGGTCGGGCTGCCGGCACATTTGAGCTACTGCGCCTCGAAGGCCGCGCTCGACGCGATCACGCGCGTGCTGTGCCTGGAACTGGGCCCGCAAGGGATTCGCGTCAACAGCGTCAATCCGACCGTGACGCTCACGCCGATGGCGCAGTTCGCCTGGAGCGATCCGGCCAGGCGCGCGCCGATGCTGGCGGCGATCCCGCTGGGGCGTTTCGCCGAGCCGGCCGAGGTGGTGGCGCCGATCCTGTTCCTGCTCAGCGATGCGGCCGCGATGATCAGCGGCGTCTCGCTGCCGGTGGACGGCGGTTATACCGCTTGCTGAGATACGAGCGGCGCGCGCCGCCGGCCCGATTCCGCCTGAGCCGGCCCGCGCGCGCCGTGCGTGATGGGGCTATCGCGCCGCGGTCGCCGCGCGCAGCTCGCCCTTGCCGACGTGCTCGTGCAGGCCACGATCGAGCCGCCCGGCATCGCCGCGCCGCACGATCTTCAGCACGCAGAAGCCCGACAACAGCGCCGCCGCCGTGTACTGCAGCGCGAGCGGCCACCATTGCGGGGCGCTGTTCTGCGCGATCACGGTGGCGACCAGCGGCGTCAGGCCGCCGGCCAGCGCGCCGCAGACCTGGTACGAGATCGAGATCGCCGTGTAGCGGATCCGCGCCGCGAACATGCCGCTGACGAAGCCCGCCACCACCGCGTAGTAACCCGATTCGGCCAGCGTCGCGAGGCCGATGCCGAGCGTGATGCTCAGCGGCGTGCCGGCATGCACCAGCGGCAGCATGACGAAGGGCACCACGGCGGCCCAGGCGGCCGTGGCCAGCAGCACGCGATTGGTGCCGAAGCGCTGCGCCACCCAGGCCGCGCCGAGTTGCACCACGAACTGCAGGCCCGCCACGATGGTCATGCAATGCAGCACCATCGAGCGATCCAGCGACAGGAACTGGGTCGCGTAGCTGATCATGAAGATGTTGCTGAAATAGACGCCGGCGATGCCGTAGACGTTCGCGCCGATCGCGAGCAACAGCAGCGGCCACTGGCGCAGCGCCTCGCGCACCGGGTTGGCCGCCATCTCGCCGCTCGCCTTGACCTCGATGAACTCGGGCGACTCCGACACGCTCGCGCGAATCGCGAAGCCCACCACCAGCAGCACCGCGCTGGCCAGGAAGGGCAGGCGCCAGCCCCAGCTCATCAGGTCTTCCTTCGGCAAGGTGCTGATCGCGCCGAAGGCCACCATCGACAGGATCAGGCCGCTGGCGCTGCCCAGTTGCGCGAACGAGGCGAAGAAGGTGCGCTTGCCTTCCGGCGCGTGCTCGCCGGCCAGCAGCACCGCGCCGCCCCATTCGCCGCCCACCGCGATGCCCTGCAGCACGCGCATCAGCACCAGCAGCACCGGCGCCAGCGCGCCGGCCTGCGCGTAGGTCGGCAGCAGGCCGATCGCCACCGTGGCGATGGCCATCAGCAGCAGGGTGGCCAGCAGCGAGCGCTTGCGGCCGTAGCGATCGCCGAGATAGCCGAACAGCAGGCCACCGAGCGGGCGCGCGAAGAAGCCCACCGCGAACGAGCCGAACGAGGCGAGCAGGCTGACGAGACGGCTTTCGCCGGGGAAGAACAGCGGGCCGAACACGATGGCGGCCGCCGTGGCGTAGCTGTAGAAGTCGTACCACTCGATGGTGGTGCCGACGAACGACGCGAGTGCCGCCCGCCGAGGTTGCCTGACCGGCGTTTGCGTGTGCATCTTGACATCTCCTCCTGGTTCTTCTGGTGCTGGCTGGTGCGGCGCTGACCGGTCAGTCGCGATACCTGACGCCGGGGAACGCGCAGAGCAGTTCGTAGGCGATGTTCGCGCCGAGCAGCGCGGTGGTGCCGAACGGATCGTAGGGCGGGGCCACTTCCACCAGGTCGGCGCCGACGATGTTCAGGCCGTAGGTACCCCGAACGATCTCGAGCGCCTGCGGCACGGTCAGGCCGGCGATCTCGGGCGTGCCGGTGCCGGGCGCGTAGGCCGGGTCGATGCCGTCGATGTCGAAGCTGATGTAGACCGGCGTGTCGCCGATCTGCTCGCGCACCTCGCGCATCAGCGGTGCCAGCGACTGGTTCCAGCAGGCCTCGGCCTGCACCACGCGAAAGCCCTGCTGGCGGCACCAGTCGAAATCCTCGGCGGCGTAGCCGGTGCCGCGCAGGCCGATCTGCACCACCCGGTCGGTGGCCAGCAGGCCTTCCTCGACGGCGCGGCGGAACGGCGTGCCGTGCGCGATCTTCTCGCCCATCATGGTGTCGTTGACGTCGGCGTGCGCATCGACGTGGATCAATGCGACCTTGCCGTGCTTGCGGTGGATCGCGCGCAGGATCGGCAGCGCGATGGTGTGGTCGCCGCCGAGCGTGATCGGCTTGCAGTCGTGCGCGAGGATCGCGTCGTAGGCCGCCTCGATGCGGGCGATCGAGTCGTGCAGGTTGTAGGGGTTGATCGCCACGTCGCCGACGTCGGCGATGCGCAGCGAATCGAAGGGCGCCGCGCGCGTGGCCATGTTGTAGGGGCGCAGCAGCACCGATTCCGAGCGGATCTGGCGCGGGCCGAAGCGCGCGCCGGTGCGGTTCGAGGTGCCCAGGTCGAAGGGCACGCCGACGAAGCAGACGTCGAGGCCGGCCGCGTCCTGCACGTGCGGCAGGCGCATCATGGTGGCGATGCCGCCGCTGCGCGGCATTTCGTTGCCGCCGAGCGGCTGGAAGTAGCGGGAATCGTTCATGGGGAGCTGTCTCGTTGATTCTGTTTCGTGTGGATCGATAGCCGCCGTATCATTCGACGCGGCGCGACGCACAGTTGTACGCGCTTTGCCGGGCTGGAAAAATGCCAAGGTTTCGACGTCAACATCGATCGGAATCGATGTAAACAAGGGGAGTCATTCGTGCTGGGGAATCTGTCGACGCTGGATCTGCGCCTGATCCGGGTGTTTCTCGCGGTGGCCGACGCGGGCGGCGTGACCGCCGCGCAGGCGGTGCTCAACGTCGGCCAGTCGACCATCAGCGCCCAGTTGTCGTCGCTCGAGACGCGCCTGGGCTACCGGCTCTGCGAGCGCGGCCGCAGCGGCTTCCGGCTCACGCCCAAGGGCGAGCGCTTCCAGGCCATGAGCCGCAAGCTGCTGGTGGCGCTCGACGAGTTCGGCGGCGCCGCGCGCCATATGGACAAGCAACTGGTGGGCACGCTCAACATCGGCCTGATCGGCCACACGCCGATCAGCCAGAACGCGCGGATCGCCGAGGCGATCGCCGCGTTCCGCACCCGCGACGAGGCGGTGAAGTTCTCGATCTCGGTGCGCCCGCCGGGCGACCTGGAGGAAAAGCTGCTCGGCGACGAGATCCAGGTCGCGGTCGGCTATTTCTGGCATCGCGTGCCGGTGCTCGACTACACGCCGCTGTTCGTCGAGCGGCAGGTGGCCTATTGCGGGCGCGGGCACGCGCTGTTCGAGCAGGCGGGCGCCCTGGCCGCCGCCGACGTGGCCGGCCACGAATGGGCCTGGCGGACCTACCCGCTGCCCGAGGCGCAGCTCTCGACCTCGCCCGACCGCGTGACCGGCACCGCCGACAACATGGAGGCGGTGGCGCTGCTGATCCTCTCGGGGCACCACCTCGGCTACCTGCCCGAGCATTTCGCGGCGCCCTATGTCGCCCAGGGGCTGCTGGCGCCGCTCAATCCCGAGTTGCTCAACTACGACGTGACCTTCCACATGGTGGTGGCGCGCCGGGCGAAAAAGGACCCGATCGTGGCCGCCTTCCTCGAGGACCTGGCCAGCGCCCACCTGCGCGTGCCGGTTGCGCGCTGAATCTTCGCGGGCCGCGCTCCCAAGGGCGGCTCGTCTCCTTTCGCCGCCGCCGCGTCCCGCTCGGCCCGCTCAGCCGATCGGCAGGCCCTCGTCGGCCTTGACCTCGCGCAGCGACAGCACCGATTCCACCGAAGTGACGCCCGGCAGCACGCGCAGCGCGTCGCGCACGAAGCTGCCGTAATCGTCGAGGTCGCGCCCGATCACCTGTAGCAGGTAGTCGGCCGAGCCCGACACGTTGTGGCAGGAGAGGATGCGCGGCATCGCCATCACCTCGCGCTCGAAGCGGTCGGCGAGGCTGCGGTCGTGCACGGCGATGCGCAGCAGCACGAAGGCCACCACGCCGTAGCCGAGCCGCTTGCGCGATAGCTGGCCGCGATAGCGCTCCACGTAGCCTTCGGTTTCTAGCCGCTTCAGGCGGCGCGCGCAGGGCGTCTCGCTGAGGCCGACCGAATCGGCGAGGCGGGCGATCGGGATGCGGCCGTCGCGCTGCACCGCGGCGAGGATGGCGCGATCGGTTTTGTCGAGCTCGTTCATGGTGGGAGGGGATTCCTTCGTTCGATCTCGGGAATATAGAGGAATCACGCTCGGATGTGGGTGGAGCCGTCCGTAAATGGCTCAAAAACACTCCGGCGACACGGGCAAGATGGAAGCCGTTTCCAGCGTGGCCCGGCGCCGCGCGAGACCTGTCCAACCGTTTCCTGGCCGTCTTCCCGCACCATGATTTCGCTCCACCTGCTTGCCCTCTACGTCGCGGCGCTGGCCGCCATCTACGCCTTGCCCGGCCCCGACATGGCGCTGCTGCTGCAGACCGGCATCAACCGCGGGATGCGCCCCGGTTTCGCGGCGGCCGCCGGGCTCGGTATCGCGCGCGCCGTGCATGTGACGCTGTCGGCCTGCGGGGTGGCGGCCCTGCTGCGCACCGCGCCCTGGCTCTACGACCTGGTGCGTTACGGCGGCGCGGCCTACCTGGCCTATGTGGCCTGGCAGATCTTCCGCTCGCCGCCGTTCGCCATGAGCGCGGCGGCGGCAGCCGGCACGGCGCGCAGCGGCGCGTTGCGGCAGGCTTTCGTGAAAGGCTTGCTGACCAACCTGCTGAACCCCAAGGCGCTGCTGTTCTGCTCGGTGCTGCTGCCGCAGTTCGTGCGGCCCGAGGCGGGTTCGGTCGGCTTGCAGGTCAGCCTGCTCGGCGCGCTGCTGGTGGCTACCGGCATCGTCTTCGATTCGGCCTATGTGAGCGGCGCCTCGCGGATCGCGGCCTGGATGCGCGCGCATCCGCTGGCGCAGACGGTGCAGCGCTATACCTTCGCGCTCGCGCTGTTCGCGTTCGCGGCGCGGCTGTCGATGGATTGAGGAGGGCCGGGCGCCGGCTTGTGCTGCGCCAGGCTCGCCGCCTCGAACTCGCGTTCTGATTGCCCGGGTCGGCCAGCGGCTTGCCGCCCCGCCAGCCGCCCCGGCTATGCCCGCTCTCCCGCCTGTCGCTCCAGCACCCGGATCCGCGACAGCAACTCGTCCCGATCCACGTAGCAGCCCTGGAAATGCCGCGCGCCGCTGGCCGGATCGAAGGCATCGCGCGCGTGCAGCACGCGCCGGTTGTCGAAGCACCAGGCGCGGCCGGCCTCCAGGCGCATCCGGAAGCGGAAGCGCGGCTCGCGCGTCATCGCCAGGAAGCGACGATAGGCGCGGTAATAATCCTCCATCCGCTCGGCCTCGACATCGAAGGCGCCGCGCAGGAAGTTCGCGCAGCGGACCTCGGCGATCTCGCCGAGCGCATCGAGCGCGATCACCGGCGCGATGCATCGATAGTCGCTGCGCCGATCCTTGTTGCGAAACTCGACCGGCACCTCGCAGAGCAGCCGGTATAGATCCGGCGCTTCCTCGCGCATCGCCTCGGCGATCGCGAAGCCGTCGACGAAGCTGCTGTCGCCGCCGCGCGCGTCGTTGACCAGCGCATGCAGGAACTGCAGCCCCGGCTGCAGCTCGCGCGTCGGCAGATCGGTGTGCAGCGGCAGGTTGAACGCGGTATAGGCATTGCTATCGGCATCGAGCTTGGAGCGCACGTCGAACAGCGTGCCGAAGTTGGTTTCGCGCACGAAGGCGAAGCGCGCGACCAGGCGCGCCAGCGTGCCCGGCTCGGTCGGCATGCCGCGCAACTGCGTGAGCCCGACATCGCGCGCCGCGCCCAGCCAGGCCAGCAGCGTCGCGTCGTCCTCCATCACCGCGTCGTGCTCGAACACCGGCAGCGCCAGCCCGGCGCGCCAGCGTTGCGGCCGGGCGCGCGCCCGGCGGCGCTCGGCGCGCGAGGCGGCGTCGTAGGCATGCGCGCGCAGCCAGCCCGGATCGAAGCGGCTCGCGTGGCCATCGGCCCAGCGCACCGCGAGCGCACCGCCTTCGTCCACCCAGGCTTGCGTTGGGCGCAGGTCCTCGGGCGCGTCGACGATCTCGAATACCTGCTCGCGCGTCACGGCATACACGCAGTCGGGGCAGGGGCAGTTGTCGCGCAGCCAGGGATGGTGGAACGGGCTGAGGCGCCCGTCGCCCCAGGTCACGGCCAGGTGGCCGGCTTCCATTCGAACGGCTTGCAGCGGGCTGACCAGGGGATAGATGCGGTAATCGGCGATCGTGTTCATGGTGAAAGGCTTCCGGAAGCTGGCGGGGATCGGCAGACCCGTGAGGCGCGGCGAACGCGAGCTCACGCGTTGCCGATCTTCAGGCCGCCGCCGGCTGTGCTACAAACGATGTTTTCGTCGCCAGGTATTACCTGCAATCATGAATAAGCTCGGCAAGTCGCTGCCCCCGCTGGCCAGCCTGCTGCCCTTCGAGGCGGCCGCCCGCCTGGGCAGTTTCTCGCGCGCGGCCGCCGAGCTGCATTTGACCCAGGCCGCGGTCAGCCGGCAGATCCTCGCGCTCGAGCAGGACCTCGGCGTGCGGCTGTTCGAGCGCCGCAACCGCGGGGTCTTCCTGAGCGCCGCCGGGCAGGAATTTCATATGACCCTGGGTAATGCATTGCGCAGCATCGCGGCCGATGCCGACCGCTTGCGCGGGGTGGCCGCCGACAACGAGGTGGTGCTGCTCTGCCAGCTCAGCGAGGCGTTCCACTGGCTGATGCCGCGTCTGTCGAGTTTTCACCAGCGCTGCCCCGAGGTCGCCCTGAAGCTGGCCACCACCACCCGCCCGCTGGTCGAATTCGAAGGCCATTTCGATCTCGCCCTGCAGAGCAGCAATCGCGACAGCGGCCTGCATCCGCTGCTGTTCACCGCCTCGGACGAGGTGTTCCCGGTCTGCAGCCCCGCCTACCTGAAACGTCACGGCGGCCGTGTCGAGCCGGGCCGGCTCGGCGGCCACGTGCTGCTGCACCATCACGCGAGGCCGCCTTACCAGCTCGAATGGGATACCTGGCTGGCCGCCGCCGGCCATGCGCTGCCGGCCGACGCGCGCGGCCTGGTGTTCGACAGTTACGCGCTGATGCTGCAGGCCGCCGTCGAGGGACATGGCCTGGCGATCGGCTGGCGGCGCACCTCGGGACGCATGATCGAAAACGGCACGCTGGTCGCGCCGTGCAACGAATCGATCCGGCTGCCCGACGCCATCGCGGTGCATCGGCGCCACGGCCTGATCGAGCGCCCCGAGCTCGCGCGCTTCGTCGAATGGCTGCGCGAGGAACTGGCCGGACCCGATTGATCGGGCGGCAACGGTTTGTTGCATTTGTTGCTTTCCACAAGGCTCCGGCGCCCGGAAACGCGCGCGCGAGTTTGCCGCCACTGCTTTACACTCGTCTGGCCGTTCATATTCAGATCGATCGATTGCGGCGTCGCTGAGAGGACGCCGTCAACCTGCCGGAACCGAGTCGGGCAGGGCAGGTCGGATTTTCCGTAGTCCGTGCAACACGGTATCTAGGAGGGTCACAACATGGCAAGGCATCTTCACGCCGGCAGCGAACCTAAGGTCATCACGGAATCGAAGTGCATCGGCGCATGCGATCCCGCCGAGCGGATCCACGTGACGGTGATGCTGCGACGCGAGGGAGAACAGGCGCTCGACGCGCTGGTCGACAAGCTCGCCAGCGGCGACCCGGCCGCCAAGCCGGTATCGCGCGAGGATTTCGCCAAGCGTTTCGGCGCCAGGGCGGACGACATCCAGCACACCGAGGCGTTCGCCAAGCGCCACCAGCTGACGGTGGAGCGCGTCGATCCGGTGCAGAGCGTGGTGGAGCTGGCCGGCACCATCGCCCAGTTCGAGAATGCGTTCAGCGTCAAGCTCGAGAAGTACGAACATCATGCGATCGGCCCGTTCCGCGCGCGTACCGGCGCGATCGCGCTGCCCGACGAGTTGCACGACGCGGTCACCGCCGTGCTCGGCCTCGACACGCGCCCGCAGGCGCATCCCCACTTCCGCTTCCGTCCGCCGTTCCAGCCCGCGCGCAGCGGCGCCGGCACCTCGTATACGCCGCTGCAACTGGCCTCGATCTACAACTTCCCGGAAGGCGACGGCGCGGGCCAGTGCATCGCGCTGGTCGAGCTCGGCGGCGGTTATCGCGCGGCCGACATCCGGCAATATTTCGAGCAGCTCGGCGTCAAGGCGCCGAAGCTGGTCGACGTCAGCGTCAACGGCGGGCGCAACGCGCCGACCGACGATCCGAACGGCCCCGACGGCGAGGTCGCGCTCGACATCGAGGTGGCCGGCGCGATCGCGCCGGGCGCGACCATCGCGGTCTATTTCGCGGGCAACAGCGACGCGGGCTTCATCCAGTCGGTCAACCAGGCGATCCACGACAGCACCAACCGCCCCTCGGTGGTGTCGATCAGCTGGGGCGGCCCGGAAGCCTCGTGGACGCAACAATCGATCACCGCGTTCAACAACGTGCTGAAGACGGCCGCCTCGCTCGGCGTGACGGTCTGCGCGGCCTCGGGCGACAGCGGCTCGAGCGACGGGCTGCAGGACGGTTCGAACCATGTCGACTTCCCGGCCTCGAGCCCCTACGTGCTGGCCTGCGGCGGCACCACGCTGGACGCGCAGGCCGGGCAGGGGATCCGTCGCGAGGTGGTATGGAACGACGAGGCGGCCAGCGGCGGCGCGGGCGGCGGCGGCGTCAGCGCGGTGTTCCCGGCGCCCTCGTACCAGAAGGGGCTGTCGGCCAAGGCGACCGGCGGCGGCAGCACGCCGCTGAGCCAGCGCGGCGTGCCCGATGTGGCGGGCGATGCCTCGCCGACCACCGGCTACATCATCTCGATCGCGGGCACCTCCGCCGTGCTGGGCGGCACCAGCGCGGTGGCGCCGCTGTGGGCGGCGCTGATCGCGCGCATCAATGCCAACGGCAAGAGCCCGGTGGGCTGGGCCAATCCCAAGCTCTACGCGCAGCCGGGCGCGTTCCACGACATCACGCAGGGCAACAACGGCGCGTTCGCGGCGTCCGAGGGCTGGGACGCCTGCACGGGGCTCGGCAGCCCCGACGGCGCGAAGGTGGCGGCCGCGCTGCAAGGCGGCTCGGGCGGCTCGCGGTAGGGCCGCGCAACAGGCAGATAGGGCGGATAGGCAGGAGCGAGCCGCGGGCGAGCCGGCGCATGGGTGCCGGCCTGCTCGCGGCGAGTGGCGTCGCCGCCGCGCAGGCGGCAGGAAGAAGGCAACACGAGGGCAGGACCGTCGAGATCGGCGGCATGGCAAGGATCACCAGCACAGGACCAGCACCACAAGATCAAGCGCGGTTCATTCAAGCACGTTCGATAAAACCAGAAGGAGCGGCACGATGAGCAACCAATCGGGATCTTCGTCAAGCGGCGGCACCTACCCGCTGCATCATGGCGCGCACAATTCGCACGGCGTGCCGCCGACCGTCAATCCGGTCGCGCTCGCGCACGGCCGCGACCAACCCTTCTTCGATCCGGTCGCCTACGGCAACGGTCCCGACGATTCGGTCACCGACACCACCGAGGGTGAGGCCGTCACGCATCACACCATGTCGCTCGACGGCAAGCGGATCGCCTACACGGCCAGCGCCGGGCACCTGGTGACGGTCGACCCGAGCAGCTCGCAGCCCAACGCGAAGCTGTTCTACGTGGCCTTCACGCAGGACGGGCAGAAGGAGGAGGCGCGCCCCGTCACCTTCTTCTACAACGGCGGACCGGGTTCGTCGTCGGTGTTCGTGCTGCTCGGCTCGTTCGCGCCGCGCCGCATCCGCACCTCGATGCCGAGCTTCACGCCGCCGGCGCCGTACCAGATGGAGGACAACCCGGACAGCCTGCTCGACAAGAGCGACCTGGTGTTCGTGAACCCGGTCGGCACCGGCTATTCGGCGGCCGTGGCGCCGTTCAAGAATCGCAACTTCTGGGGCGTCGACGAGGATGCCGATTCACTCAAGCAGTTCATCAAGCGCTACCTGACGAAGAACAATCGCTGGAATTCGCCGAAGTACCTGTACGGCGAGTCCTACGGCACCGCGCGCAGCTGCGTGCTGGCCTACAAGCTGCACGAGGACGGCGTCGACCTGAACGGCATCACGCTGCAATCCTCGATCCTCGACTATCGCCAGGCCGGCAACCCGGTGGGCGCGCTGCCGACCGCCGCCGCCGATGCCTGGTACCACAAGCGGCTCGGCGTGACGCCCACGCCCACCGATCTCGGCGCCTTCGTCGAGGAGGTCGCGCAGTTCGCGCGCACCGACTACCTGGAGGCGCTGCGCAAGTTCCCGCAGACCGAGGCGGCGGTGGTGCAGAAGCTGTCCGAATACACCGGCATCGACACCGCCACGCTGCTGTCCTGGAGCCTCGACGTGGCCGGCTACGACGCGCGCGGCAACTCGGTGTTCCTGACCACGCTGTTGCGCGCGCAAGGGCTTTCGCTGGGTTCCTACGACGGGCGCGTGACGGCGATCTCCTCGGGCATCGCCGGCAATATCGATCCGAACTCCGGCGGCAACGACCCGACCATGACGGCCGTGACCGGCGTCTACACGGCGATGTGGAATTCGTATCTGAACGAGCAGTTGAAGTACACCTCGAACTCCGCGTTCACCGACCTCAACGACCAGGCCTTCGCGAACTGGGACTTCAAGCACACCGATCCGACCGGCGCGCAGGTGGGCCTGGACGACAAGGGCAACGTGGTGCTCTACACGGCCGGCGACCTGGCCGCGGTGATGGCGCTCAACGTCGATCTGAAGGTGCTGTCGGCGAACGGGCTCTACGACTTCGTCACGCCTTTCTACCAGACCGTGCTCGACCTGCAGCAGATGCCGCTCGAGGATGCCGGCGTGCGCAAGAACCTGTCGGCGCGTTTTTATCCTTCCGGGCACATGGTCTACCTGGACGGCGGCTCGCGCACCGCGCTCAAGCGCGACGTCGCGGCGATGTACGAGCACACCGTGGCGGATACCGGCGCGGTGATGCGGATTCGCGCGCTGCAGGCGAAGAAACGCGGCGGCTGAGCATCGCGTCCGCGTGGATGACGGGAAGTGGATGAAGGCCGGGCCTCGCATCGCGCGAGGCCCGGTTTTTTTGTTGGCGATCGCGGCCGATGGCGCGCGCGAGGCTCGCGCCGCCGGCCGCGCTCAGATCGATTCGCCGAGCGGCGGCTCGCTCGAATGCGCGCGGAACGAAGGATCGCGGCGCCATTGCGTGGCCTGCTCGAAGGCGTAGCCGTAGGCGAGCAGCCTTGCCTCGCTCCAGGCCGGCCCGACGAAGGACAGCCCCACCGGCAGGCCGCGCACGAAGCCGGCCGGCACCGTCAGGTGCGGATAACCGGCTACCGCGGCGGGCTGCGAGAAGCCGTCGCCGGCGCTGTCGCCGTTGACGAAGTCGGTCAGCCAGGCGGTGCCGCCGGTGGGCGCGATGATCGCGTCGAGGCGGTGCTGGCGGAACGCGTGGTCGAGGCCATCCTCGCGCGCCTGTTTCGCGCAGCTCGCCAACGCCTTGCGATAGACCTCGCTGTCGAGCCCGCCCAGCGCCTGCGCCTGGACGAACAGCTCCTGGCCGAACCAGGGCATCTCTCGCGCGCGATTTGCCTCGTTCCAGGCGATCAGCCCGGCGAGGTCCTTGATCGGCGCCGCCGGCGCGAACTGCGCCAGCCACAGCGGCAGCGCGTGCTTGAACTCGTGCAGCAGCACGCTCATTTCCTCGTCGCCGACATGCAGCTTGGGCAGCTCGATCGGATCGACGAGGGTGGCGCCCAGCTCGATCAGTTGCGCGATCGCGCGTTCGATCTCGCCGTCGATCTCGTCGTGCGAGGTGAAGTACTCGCGCGCCACGCCGATCCGCGCGCCGCGCAGCGCCCGGCTATCGAGCGCGGCGAGGTAGTCGTCGGGCGGCGGCGCGTCGTGGGTGGCCGCATCGCGCGGGTCGGTGCCGGCGATCGCCGCCAGCAGCCGGGCCGCGTCGGCCACCGTGCGCGTCATCGGGCCGGGCGTGTCCTGCGTGAAGGAGATCGGCACGATGCCGTCGCGGCTGACGCGGCCGACCGTCGGCTTCAGGCCGACGATGCCGTTGATCGAGGCCGGCGAGGTGATCGAACCGTCGGTCTCGGTGCCGATCGCCATCGCGGCGAGGCCGGCCGCCACCGCCGCGGCCGAGCCGGAGCTCGAGCCGCTGGTATTGCGGTCCAGCGCGTGCGGGTTGCGCGTGAGACCGCCGCGTCCGCTCCAGCCGCTGGTCGAGCGTGTCGAGCGGATGTTGGCCCATTCGCTGAGATTGGTCTTGCCGAGGATCACGGCGCCGGCCTCGCGCAGGCGCGCGACCAGGAAGGCGTCGCGCGTGGCGTGCACGCCGTCGAGCGCGAGCGAGCCCGCCGTGGTGCTCATCCGGTCGCCGGTCGCGAGGTTGTCCTTGATGACCAGCGCCGTGCCGTGCAGCGGGCCGCGCAAGCGGCCGGCGCGGCGCTCGGCGTCGAGCGCGGCCGCGATCGCTCGCGCGTCCGGGTTCAGTTCGATCAGGCTGTTGAGCCGTGGGCCGCGCCGGTCGATCGCGTCGATCCGGTGCAGGTAGTGCGCCAGCGCCGCGCTCGCGTCGAGCCGTGCCGGCGCATCGGCGTTAGCGCCGACGGGCAGGGCCGCGGCGGCCGCGCCCGGTTTCGCGGCGAGGCCGGCGCCGAGGGAGGCCAGGGAAGCGAGAAAGCGGCGTCGTTGCATGATGGGGATCGGTCAACGCGGAAAGCGCAAGCCTACCCGAAGCGCGGCGACGATCAAAAATCCTCGCTTCATGAACAGGAACGCCCGGCCGATCGGCCGGGCGGCTGGAAGGCGCGGGCCCGGCGGATGACCGGGCCGCGCACGCGAGGCGGGGCGCGCCGCGCTGCCGGCTTAGAAGCGATGCAGCATGCCGACGCGCACCACCGTCTGGTTCACGCCCGAGGAGGCGCCGGCCGAGGCGTCGATGATCTGCGCATCGTCGAAGCTGGTGCCGGTATGCGCGCTCACCGCGTGCTGGTAGGCGCCCTGCACGTAGAGCGAGGTGCGCTTGCTGAGGTCGTAGTCGAGCATCAGCGCGAGCTGGTGGTACTTCGGCGTGAAGTCGCCGTCCTGCGCGTGCAGGTGGGCGATCGTGAAGGTGTACGACGCGCCGAGCCAGAACGCCGAATTGAAGTAGTACTGCGAATTGACTTCGATGTTGTCGAACTTCCAGGCGTTCCAGGCCGCGCCGTTGGGCAGCGCGCTGTTGCTGAGCCAGACGTTGCTGGTCGGGTTGTAGACGTCGACGTGCGAATACGAGGCCGCCACCAGCACCTTGGTGAAGCGATAAGACACGGCCGCGCCGATGTTCTGCTCCGAGGAGCCGTTGAACAGGTCGCCCGAGCTGACCGCGCCGGTGCTCGTCGAGCCCTGGTTGTTCATGCGCAGGTAGGAGGCCGCCGCCGTCAGGCCGCCGTTCTGGTAGTTGAGCGTCGCGCCCCACAGCCGGTTGTTCGAGAAGCCGGTGGTGTTGCTGAAGCCGTACATGGCCTCGAAGGTCAGCCCGTTCCAGGTCGGGCTCACGTACTTGACCGAGTTGTTGACGCGGAAATCCCAGTCTTCGTTGTTGTTGTCGAAGGGTACCGTGGCCACGTCGCCGGCCCAGTTGCCGGCGGCCGTCAGCGAGGTATAGCCGAGCGGGTCGATGGTGATGTCGTACTGGCGGCCCAGCGTGACCGTGCCGTAGTGGTCCGAGGCCAGCCCCACGTAAGCCTGGCGACCGAATTCGCTGCTGTCCTGGCCGAGCTTGCCGGTGTTCACGTTGAAGCCGTTCTCGAGCAGGAACACCGCGTGGTTGCCGCCGCCCAGGTCCTCGTTGCCCTTCAGGCCCCAGCGGCTGCCACCGGTGTCGCCGCTGGCGAGCTGGTAGGCCGAGTGGCCGCCGGCGTTGCTGGTGAAGTTGAGGCCTTCGTCGATCAGGCCATACAGCGTCACGCTCGATTGGGCGTGGGCCGTCACGGCGAACAGCGTGGTGACGGCGGCCGCGATGCCGAGGGCGGTGTGCCGGAGCGTAGTGGTTGTCATGAGCTTCCCCTTCCTGATTGGTGGTCGTATCCGGGCTGTCTTGCGACGGATGACGGAGTGTAGGTAGAGGGAAAAACGGGTCGGGCGGGAACCCTGAAACTCAGACTTGCGTTGCCCGCAAGAGCGCGCCGGAGGCCTGACGGTGAAGGGATTTCATGAAATCGATGCGAGCGCGGCCGGGATGTTTCGTTGTATTTACGTTTTCGAACCCTTGACGGCCAATTGTTTCCTGTTCGTTGACGCCTGGCGATGCGATGTGATGCGCAAATGATGCCGCGCGCCGGCGCTGCGACGGGCACCGGCCGGGCGGGCCCGGCGGATCAGCGGATCAACTGGCGCAGGCCGAGCGCGACGATCACGCCGCCGCAGATGCGATCGGCCCAGGCCTTGCCGCGCCGGTAGGCGCTGGCCACTTCCGGGTGCGAGAGCACCACGGCGACGAAGCCGTACCACGAGGAGGCGACCACCAGCACCATCGACAGCATCGCGCCGAAGGTCGGCCAGGTGACGTGGGCGGGCGTGGCCGAGGCGAACACGGCGGCGAAGAAGGCGATCGACTTGGGATTCGCGATATTGGTGGCGACGCCCTGCACGAAAGCGCGGCGATGATCGACCGGGCCGGCCGCCTCGGCGGCGGCGGGGGCCGGCGAGGGCGCCGCCTTCGCGTTCAGCACCAGCCGCGAGCCGAACCAGATCAGGTAGCCGGCGCCGAGCAGCTTGACGGCGATCGCGATCCAGGGGAAGGCGGTGAACACGATGCCGACGCCGAGGATCGCGCAGCTCGCCCAGAACAGGTTGACCGAGACGATGCCGCCCACCATCGCGAGCGCGGCCGCGCGCGTCGAGGAGGCCGCCTTGTGGGCGACCGCGACGAAGTTCGGGCCGGGGATCACCACCCCGACCACGTAGACGGACAGCACCGTCAGCACCGCATGCCAGTCGATCAGCATCTTTCCAGGCTCCCAGCCATCGAGTCGAAGGAACGGCGCGGCGCTCAGGCGGCGGCGCCGGGCCAGTCGTGCAGCGTGTACGGCAGCGCGCGCTTGTGGCGCGTCGCATCGTAGAAGCGCAGCACGGTCTCGTAGACGTGGTCGTCCACCGGCTTGCCTTCCAGGAAATCGTCGATCTGGTCGTAGGTCACGCCGTAGGCGGTCTCGTCCGGCAGCAGCGGGCGCAGGGCCTCGAGGTCGGCGGTCGGCACCTTCATCACCAGCGCGTCGGCGCCGCCCAGGTGGCGTGCCACCGCGCGCACGCGGCGCTTGGTCAGGCCGGCCAGCGGCAGGATGTCCGCGCCGCCGTCGCCGAACTTGGTGAAGAAGCCCATCACCGATTCGGCCGCGTGATCAGTGCCGATCACGATGCCGCGCCGCGCGCCGGCCACCGCGTACTGCGCGATCATGCGCTCGCGCGCCTTGATGTTGCCGTGCACGAAGTCCTGTTGCGCCTCGTCGCGGAACACCAGGCCGCTGGCGGCGGTGGCGGCCAGCATGCCGTCGGCGGCCGGCCGGACGTCGACCGTCAGGTTCTCGTCGGCGGCCACGAAGGCCAGCGCGCGCTGCGCGTCTTCCTCGTCGCGCTGCACGCCGTAGGGCAGGCGCATCGCGATGAAGCGCGCGTCGTAGCCGCTCGCGCGCAGGCGCTCGACGGCCAGTTGGGCGAGACGGCCGGCCGTCGACGAATCGACGCCGCCGCTGATCCCGAGCACGTAGGTGGACAGGCCGGTCGAGCGCAGGTAGTCGGCCAGGAAGCCGATGCGGCGCTCGGCCTCCTCGGCGGCGTCGAAGCTCGGCGCCACCAGCAGTTCGGCGGCAATCGCGCGCTGCCGCGCGGCGTAATCGGGACGGGTCATCACGGTGTAGCTCTCCGGAACGGGGATCGGTCAGACGCGCATCATAAGCGCAATTGCGCGAGGTCGGCGCGATCCCGGGGCTGGCGTCGGGGGCAAGCGGGCCCCGGCGAGGCCCCGTTCAGCGCGACCAGCGCGCCAGCGCCACGCCCGCCAGCGCCACCGCGAAGCCGGCCAGTTGCAGCGCGCCGAGCGTCTCGCCGAACAGCCAGTAGCCCTGCAGGGCGGCCAGCGGCGGCGCCAGGAACATCAGCGAGGTGGCGCGCGCGGCGCCGCCGTGGCGCAGCAGCCAGACGAACAGCACGATCGCGCCGCCCGAGAGCATCGCGATGCCCCAGGCCAGGCCGAGCCAGAGCGTCGGCGCGGGCTGCCAGTGCGTTTCGCCGAGCGTCAGCGCGAAGGCGGCCGCCACCAGCGCCGCGCCGGCGTTCTGGATCGCCACCGCGGTGCGCAGGTCGGTCTGCGCCACGGCGCTCTTCTGGTACAGCGAGCCAGCCGTGATCGAGGCGATCGACAGCACGGCCACCAGCACCGTGAAGGCCGAGGCGCCGGCGGCGCCATGTGCGGTGGCCGGCGCGGCCAGCTTCGGCGCCAGCACCAGCGCGACGCCCGCCACGCCGAGCGCCA
>NZ_VWWC01000078.1:0-32654 GCF_011753175.1 Burkholderia sp. Cy-637
ACGCTGCTGTCGGCCGATTTCGCGCCGCGCGCGGTGGCGCTCGCGCAGCGCCGGCTCGCGCCCTTCGCGCAGGCCCGCGTGGAGACGCGCGCGATGCCGGACGACTGGCCCGAGGCGCGCTTCGACCTGATCGTGATCAGCGAATTCGGCTACTACCTCGACGAGCCGGCTTGCGCGGCGCTGGCGCGCCTGGCCTGCGCCTCGCTGGAGCACGACGGCACGCTGGCGTGCTGCCACTGGCGACATGGCGCCGAGGACATGCGCATCGGCGGCGGCGCGGTGCACGCGCGCTTCGCGCAGGCCGCGCGCCGTGCCGCGCTGGAGGTGGTGGCGCATATCGACGATGCCGATTTCCTGCTCGACGTGTGGAGCGCGGAGCCGGCCAGCCTGGCGCGGCGCGAGCAGCGCCGGGGCGATGCCGCGGGTCGCTAGGGCCGCCGCGACGACCGCGGCATGCTTCGCCTCGCGGCGAATCGATGCGCGGCCGCGAGAACTCGGCAACGCGCGCCTCGAGGCGGGATCCTCTTCAAGTCGTGCAGCGCGTCGCGCCGCGCCATTCCATGCGCCAGTAGCGCTCGGGCTGCTCGAGATCGGCCAGCGGCGCCCCGCCGAACGCGCGCAACTGGCTCGCATAGGCCGCCACCGCGCGCCGCTTGATGCCGCGCGCGCGCCTCACCTCGCGATCGGGACACCAGTCGACGCCGAGCGGCGTGATCTCCAGGCCGGCACGCTCCAGCTCGGCCAGGCGTCGCCGCGTTTCGTCGGGCGCGGCGCGATGGATCGCCTCCTCGTAGACCAGGCAGGCGCCGATCCGTCCCGCGCGCAGCAGCGCGAGCCAGGCCGCCGCGACGCGCCGATGATCGGGATGGCGCAGGCCGAGCGGCAGCAGCGGCGCGGCGCCGGCATGCCGCGCCAGTTGCGCGGCGAGCGCCTCGGCCAGGGCCGGCACCTCGGGCGAGGCGCCGTATTGCGCGTCGAGGAAATCCAGGCAGACGCCGCGCGCCGCGCACCAGGCCAGCGCGCGCTCGTCCTCGCGACGCCGCTCGTCCATCGCGGCGGTGGAATCGGCGAAGCCGGCCGCCTGGTCCCAGGGCTGCCGCTGCGGCGCCGCGGGCGTGCCGGCGAACACGGTGCAGACCACCGCGCCGGGCCGCACCGCCAGCAAGGCGGCGCAGCCGAACACGGCGTCGTCCAGGTGCGGCGAGACCACGAACAGCGGTGCGCGCTCGTCGCGCGTCGTGTCGGGCAGCGTGGCGGCTGCGCCGCTCGCCTGGCCTCGCCGACACGCCTCGACAGGCGATGGGGCGCCACGCTGGTCGCTGGCCTCCTGGATCGGCCGCCTCATCGCAGCTCCGGCGCGGCATCGCCGGAATCGGCCACGGCCGGCGCGAGCGGCAGGCCCGGCGCGACGGCCGCGCCGTCGACCCGCGCCCAGGTTTCCAGCGTGTCGCCGAAACCGCCGCGCACGCGCGGGTCGGCGCGCGCGCTGGTGCTCACGCGCGGCGCGGCGCTCCAGGCGATGGTGGCGCCAGTCGCTGCCAGCAGGTCGACCAGCATCACGTCCTCGCCGCAGGCCAGCGGCGGAAAACCGCCGGCGCGCCGATATGCCCGCGCGCTCACGCCGAGGTTCGCGCCATGCACGTGACGATGCCCGTCCACGTCGCGATAGGCGCGGCGCCAATGCTCGCGCACGCAGGCGGGATGGCCGCGCCAGTCGTCCACGGCCACCGTGCCGCACACGGCGTCGGCGCCGAGCGAGAGCTGCACGGCCAGCCAGTCGGGCGCGACGCGGCTGTCCGCGTCGGTGAAGGCCAGCCAGCGCGCGCCGAGCCGCAGCAGATGCGCGGCGCCGGTGGCGCGCGCCACGCCCACCTTGCGCGCCTCCACGCCCAGCACCTCGACCGGGTACCGCGCCGCGATCCGCGCCGAGGCGTCGCGACAACTGTCGAGCACCACCACGATGCGCACCGCCTCCCGAGCCAGCGCGGGATGCCGCGCCGCCGCGACGGCGGCCGCCAGGCAGCGCGCGAGCCGCCTTGCCTCGTTGTGCGCGGGTATCACGATACCGATCATGCTTGCTCCCAGGTCCAGGCCATCGATCGACACGAAACCGCAATTTCGATGCCCAGCCGCCACCTCGTGCGAATCGCCTGCCCGAGGCGACTTGGAGATCGTGGCAGGCGCAACTTTCTGCACGGCACAGCGGTCGATTGAAGAAATCGCGGGCCAGCGGCACGGCGAACCCTGCCGTACCATTTCGGACCCCGCAGCAATCATTCGCGGCCATCGATCCCGCCATGGCGGGACCTTCGGCCGCCCTTCAGGGAGGAACGCCGATGCTTCATGAAACCCTCTGGTATCTGCTGGTCGGCGGGGTGCTGATCGCCGTCGGCGTGCTGGGCTCGGCCCTGCATCGGCTGCCCTGCAGCACCGCGATGATCTATCTCGCGGTGGGCGCCGCGCTCGGGCCGGCCGGGCTCGGAATGATGGATCTCGATCTCGGGCGCGACGCGAAGCTGCTCAGGCAGATCACCGAGGTGGCCCTGCTGGTGTCGCTGTTCGCGATCGGCCTGCGCCTGCGGGTGGCCGCGCTGGACCGGCTCTGGCTGCTGCCGGTGCGGCTCGGCTTCGTCGCGATGATCGTCACGGTGCCGCTGCTGGCCGCCGTGGCCATGCCGCTGCTGGGCCTGGCCTGGGGCCCGGCGCTGCTGCTCGCGGCGATGCTCGCGCCCACCGACCCGGTGCTCGCCCACGACGTGCAGGTGCGCAACCCCGGCGACGTGGACCTGGTGCGCTTCGCGCTGTCCGGCGAAGGCGGCCTCAACGACGGCATCTCGCTGCCCTTCGTGCTGGCCGGCCTCGCGCTATGCGGCCATGCCGGGCTGATCGGCGGCGCATCGCCCGCCTCGCTCCACTACGCGCTGGAGGTGGCCTGGGGCATCGGCGGCGCGCTGGCGATCGGCGCCGCGCTCGGCTGGCTCACCCTGCGCGGCGTCACCTGGTTGCGCACGCATCATTCGCAGGCGCTCGGCCTGGAAGGCTTCTTCGCGCTCGGGCTGATCGTGGTGGCCTTCGGCCTGGCCCAGCTCGCGCACGGCTTCGGCTTCCTGTCGGCCTTCGCCGCCGGCGTCGCGATGCGCCGCGTCGAGCATCGCGCGAGCGGCCCGAGCGCGCCGCGCGAGGTGATCGGCACCATCGACTCCACCGACGTGGGCGCCACCGCCCAGGACCCGCAGCGCGCCCACGCCTACATGGCCGAATCGGTGCTCGGTTTCACCATCGAGCTGGAGCGCATCGCCGAGGTGGTGGTGATGACCATGATCGGCAGCCTGCTGCCGGGCCTGCTGACGGCCCGCGGCTGGTGGCCGATGCTGGCGGTGGCCGCCGCGCTGATGCTGCTGATCCGCCCGCTCGCGGTGGCCGTCTCGCTGGCCGGCTCGCCCACCAGCCCGACCCAGCGGCGGCTGGTGGGCTGGTTCGGGATCCGCGGCATCGGTTCGTTCTACTACCTGCTGTTCGCGCTGGAATACGCGCCGGCCGCGGCGCGGCCGCTCGCGCCGGTGGTGCTGGCGATCATCGCGCTGTCGGTGGTCGCGCACGGCATCTCGGCCACGCCGCTGATGAACCGCTATCACCGCCACGCGCAGGTGAAAGACTGAGGTGTTCCGCGCGCCCTGGCTCGCCCACCACCCGCCGCCGCGCAGCGACGCGGCAGCCATGCAGGATCCGGCGCGCTTTTGAAAAAAATGCCCGCCGAGTGCGAGTTTCGATTCGCGCATCCGCGCCTCGCGCCTTGCCTGCCGGCGCCTCGCATCCCTGGTCCGGAACTTGCAGCCATCCTCGGACGGCCGGCTCGATCCGGCCGGTCATCGCCCCCCAATCGCTTGCGTCCCTCCACGACAAGACAGCCCATGCCCCACATCCTGGTGGTCGACGACGACGCGGAAATCCGCGCGTCCATGGCGGCCCTCGCCGCCTCGCAGGACCTGCCCTGCGATACCGCCGGCTCGCTCGGGCAAGCGCGCGAGCGGATCGCCGCACGCTTGCCGAGCCTGGTGCTCTGCGACCTGATGCTGCCCGACGGCAGCGGCCTGTCCCTGCTCGACGAATTGCCCCGCGAGCGCTGCGAATTCGTGGTCGCCACCGGCAATGCCTCGCTCGATACCGCGATCCGCGCGATTCGCCTCGGCGCCAGCGACTACCTGGTGAAGCCGTTCAACATGGAGCGCGTGCAGCGCCTGCTCTCGCGCGTGGCGCGCCAGGAGCAACGCGCCGACAATCTCGAGGCGCTGGCCGCCGAGCTGCGCCGCTCCTCGCGCTTCGGCAGCATGCTGGGCCGCTCGCCGGCGATGCTCGGCGTCTACGATGCGATCGCGCGCGTGGCCGGCACCTCCGCCTCGGTGCTGCTGACCGGCGAATCGGGCACCGGCAAGGAGCTCGCCGCGCAGACCGTGCACGACCTGAGCCCGCGCCACGACCAGCCCTTCGTGGCGATCAACTGCGGCGCGCTGCCGGCCAACCTGATCGAGAGCGAGATGTTCGGCCACGAGCGCGGCAGCTTCACCGGCGCCGAGCGCGATCATCGCGGCTTCTTCGAGCGCGCCGACGGCGGCACCCTGTTCCTCGACGAGATCACCGAGATGCCGATCGAGCTGCAGGTGCGCCTGCTGCGCGTGCTGGAGACGCGCCGCGTGATGCGCCTGGGCGGCACGCGCGAGGTGGAGGTGGACGTGCGCATCGTGGCGGCCAGCAATCGCGATCCGCTCGCCTCGATCGACGAGGGCAGGCTGCGCGCCGACCTCTATCACCGCATCAACGTGTTCCCGATCGCACTGCCGCCGCTGCGCGAGCGCGAGGACGACGTGGTGCTGCTGGCCGAGGCCTTCCTGGAAGCGCTCAACCAGCAGGCGGGCCGCGCCCTGCGATTCTCGGAGGCGGCCCGGCGCGAGATGCGCCAGCGCAACTGGCGCGGCAACGTGCGCGAGCTGCGCAACCTGGTGCAGCGCGCGGCGATCTTCTGCGAGGGCGAGCTGATCGACACGCTGCCGCTGCCGATCATCGACGAGCTGGCGCAGGCGGCGCAGGTGCCGGGCGAGTCGGTCTCGGTGCCGCTGGCCGTACCGCTCGACGAGATGGATCGCCGCCTGGTGGCGGCCACCCTGGCGCACTGCGCGGGCGTCAAGGCCCATGCCGCGGAGATGCTCGGCATCAGCCTCAAGACGCTCTACAGCCGGCTCGCCGCCGATCCGGCCGAGGGCGGCTAGGCACCGGGCGCAGCGCCGCGAGCGAGGCCGACATCCGCGCCAGCGCGTGCTGGGTCATGCGGCGGTCGTTGTCGTCGTAGTGTTCGCTCACGCGCGCCACCGGCGGGCCGAGGGCGTCGCGCTCGTCGGCCAGGCCCGGCCCCCGCGGCCCGCGGGCAGGGTTCGCACCCACCGGCCGAACCGGCAACGACGCCATCCATCGTTTGAAAAATATGCCGGCCGGGCCGGCATCGCGTTTGCTACGGAATGTCTGATCCCGGCCGGCGATGCCGGGACGAATCCGGAGGACCCGCCCATGAGCCATGCCAGCCCCCAGGCGCCGCGGCGCTTTGCCAAGACCCCGCGCCCGCCCGCGCCGCGCCGTGAATCGAGCGCGCGCCACACGCCGCGCACCTCGCCCGGTGCCGGCGCGGCCCCGGCCCGGCCGGCGCGCATCGGCCGCGATGCCGCCGCGCCGCTTGCCCCGCCGCTGCGCCGCGTCGACGACAGCCGCCCCGGCTATACGCGCCGGCGCGGCGCCGACGGCTTCGTCTACTTCAATACGCGCGGCCTGCCGATCCGCGACGCGCGCGAGATCGCCCGCATCGACGCGCTCGCGATCCCGCCCGCCTACGTGGACGTGTGGATCTGCGTGGACCCGCATGGCCACCTGCAGGCCACCGGCCGCGACGATCGCGGCCGCAAGCAGTATCGCTACCACCCGCGCTGGCGCGAGCTGCGCGACGCGGACAAGTACGCGCGCCTGGCCGCCTTCGCGCAGGCGCTGCCGCGCATCCGCGCGCGCGTGAGCCGCGACCTGGCGAGGCCGGGCATGCCGCGCGAGAAGATCGCCGCCGCCGTGGTGCGGCTGCTGGACAGCACCCTGGTGCGCATCGGCAATGCCGAGTACGCGCGCGACAACGCCTCGTTCGGGCTGACCACGCTGCGCAAGCGCCATCTCTCGATCGAGGCCGGCGCGATGCGGCTGCGCTTCGCGGGGAAAAGCGGCGTGGAGCACGACGTGGCGATCGACGACGCGCGCGTGCTGCCGATCCTGCGCGCCTGCGCGAAGCTGCCGGGCCGCGCCCTGTTCCAGTACCTCGACGCCGATGGTGCGCGGCACGCGATCGGCCCGGCCGGGATCAACGACTACCTGCGCGAGGCGGGCGGCGCCGATTTCAGCGCCAAGGACTACCGGACCTGGGCCGGCAGCGTCAACGCGCTCGCGCTGCTGCGGCGCGCCGCCTGGCTCGATGCGCGGCAGGCGCGCAAGCAGATCGTCGCGACGGTGCGCGAGGTGGCGGCGCTGCTGCACAACACGCCGGCCGTGTGCCGGAGCAGCTACATCCATCCCGTGGTACTGGAAGCCTTCGAGACCGGCGCGCTCGCCGTGCTCGGACCCTGCGCGAAACGGCGCGGGCTGCGCACCGACGAGATCCTGTTCGCGAGCCTGCTGGCCGGCTCGGCGCCGGGCGCCTAGCTCGCGGCACAGGCCGACGAAACCTCATGAAAAAAGGAGCACGACGATGAACCAGCCCACTACCCCTGCACCGCAGGACCAGGATCAAGAACAAGACCAGGATCAAGGCAGGGACCGCGATCGGCACGACACGCCGCCCGCCACGCGGCCGGCCAACCCCTCGCCGTCCCCCGACAAGCGCTTGCCGGACCTGCCCGATCCGGTGGAGGTGGGCGAGGACGGCTGAAGACAGCCGGCTTCGTGTGGGCTTCGATATCTCGAGGCGGGATTGCGTGCATACTCGAACGCGGCCCGGGTGAAGCCAGCCTGAGAGCATCCGGTGCCGACACCATGACGAGAGCAACAAGCGCACAACATGGAGATGCCCCCCGTGAATCCCATCCAAGGCTTCAGCGTGGATCCCGCCTCGATCCGCCATGTCGGCCACGACCTGCAGCGCCCCGAATGCATCCTCGCCCAGCGCGACGGCTCGCTGCTGGTGGCGGACGCGCGCGGCGGCGTGCTGCGCATCGATCCCGCCGGCCACCAGGCGCTGATCCTGCCCGAGGGCGCCGCCGCGACCGCCGCCTCCGACGGCCTGACCAGCGGCTCCCTGCCCAACGGCCTGGCGCTCGACGCCGAAGGCAACATCCTGATCGCCAACATCGGCACCGACCGCGTCGAGCGGCTCACGCGCTCGGGCGAGCTGCGGGTGCTGTTCGACGGCCTGGACGGCAAGCCGCCCGGCAAGGTCAACTTCGTGCTGCGCGACAGCCGGGACCGGCTGTGGGTGACCATCTCCACGCGTGTCGATCCCTGGCCGAACGCGGTGCGCAACAACCTGGCCGATGGTTACATCGTGCTGATCGACCAGCGCGGCGCGCGCATCGTGGCGGATGGCCTAGCCTTCACCAACGAGATCCGGCTCGATCCCGACGAACGCTTCCTGTACGTGGCGGAAACCACCGCGAACCGAGTCAGCCGCTTTCGCGTGCTGGACGACGGCGCGCTGGGCCCGCGCGAGACCTATGGCCCGAGCCGGCTCGGGCCCGGCCTGATCGACGGTTTCGCCTTCGATGCCTACGGCAACCTGTGGTGCGCGATGATCTTCGCCGACCGGATCGTCGCGATCGATCCCGATGGCGACCTGCATACCCTGCTGGACGACGGCGACGCGGCCGCCACGGCGCGCTTCGACGCGGCCTTCGCGAGCGGCGAGATCGTGCCGATGTCGATCATGGCGGAAACGGGCGGCCGCATCGCGCCCTGGCTGACCAGCGTGACCTTCGGCGGCCCGGACCTGAAGACGGTCTACCTCGGCAGCCTGAAGGGCACCACGCTCGCCAGCTTCCGCTCGCCGGTGGCGGGCCGGCCGATGATCCACTGGTAGGCGGTAACAGCCAAACGCCGCCGCCGCCGAGGCGGTTGTCGGCGGCGGCGAGCCGGGCCGGGCGCGAAGCCCGGCCGGCAGTTCAGCGGTTCAGCGGTTCAGCGACGATCCGCCCACACCGTCTGCGCGTTGCAGAACTCGCGCAGGCCGAAGTGCGAGAGCTCGCGTCCGAAGCCGCTCTTCTTCACGCCGCCGAAGCCCACCCGCACGTCGCTGGCGCTGTAGCCGTTGATGAACACGCCGCCCACCTCCAATTCCTCCGTGATCGACTCGGCCAGCGCGGCATCGCGCGTGAACACCGAGGCGGTCAGGCCGAAGTCGCTGTCGTTGGCCAGCTGCACCGCGTGCGCGGCGCTGTCGGCGGGGATGATCGCGGCCACCGGCCCGAACAGCTCCTCGCGAAACGCGGTCATGCCCGGCTTGACGTCGGCCAGCACGGTGGGCTGGTAGTAGTTGCCCTCGCCCTCCACCTTGTGGCCGCCCACCAGCAGCGTGGCGCCTTCGGCCAGGCTGCGCTCGACCTGGCCATGCAGTTCGTCGCGCAGGTCGTAGCGGGCCATCGGGCCGACGTAGTTGTCCGCCACCAGCGGATCGCCCATGCGCAGCGCCTTGACGGCCGCCACGAAGCGCTCGGTGAATTGCGCCAGCACCGGCGCCTCGACGATGAAGCGCTTGGCCGCCGCGCACACCTGGCCCGAGTTCTGGAAGCGCCCGGCCACCGCGGCCGCCACGGCGAGCTCCAGGTCCGCGTCGGCCAGCACGATGAAGGCATCGGAGCCGCCCAGCTCGAGCACGCACTTCTTGAGCGCGGCGCCCGCCTGCGCGCCGATCGCGGCGCCGGCGCGCACGCTGCCCGTCACCGTCACCGCGGCGATGCGCGGATCGGCGATCGCCGCCGACACCAGCTCGTTGCCCAGGTCGACCAGCTCGAACACGCCGGCCGGGAAATCGGCCCGCTCGAAGGCCTCGGCCAGCAGCCGGGCCGAGCCCAGCACGTTGGGCGCGTGCTTGAGCACATAGGTATTGCCGGCGGCCAGGGCCGGCACCGCGCCGCGCACCACCTGCCAGATCGGGAAATTCCAGGGCATCACGGCCAGCACCGGCCCGAGCGGGCGATATTCGATGCGCGCCTTCTGGCCTTCCACCTGGGTGGGTTCGGGGGCCAGCAGGGCCACCGCGTGCTCGGCATACCAGTCGCAGGCGCCGGCCGACTTCTCCACCTCGGCCAGGGCCTGCTTGATCGGCTTGCCCATCTCCAGCGTGATGGTCTCGGCGATGCGCTGCGCATCGGCCCGCAGCGCCTGGCCGAGCCGGCGCAGCGCCGCGCAGCGCTCGGCCACCGGGCGCCGCCTCCAGTCGCGGAAGGCGGCCGAGGTGCGCTGCAGGGCCTGTTCGAGCTCGGCCGGCCCCTGGGCCGGGAATTCGGCGAGCCGGCGGCCGTCGCGCGGGCTGATGGAACGGAATACCTGCTGGTCTGCGCTGCTCATGCTGAACTCCATTGGCTTGGGATGGCGCTCATAGTAAGCTCGGCGCATGCTCAACAAAACTGAATAGTTTTAAGCAACTCATTCACGTTTCGAGAATATCGACATGGATCTGATCCAGCTGGAAATGTTTCAGGCGGTGGCGCGCCACGGCAGCATCGCGGCGGCCGCGCAAGCCGTGCACCGGGTGCCGTCCAACCTGACCACGCGCATCAAGCAACTGGAGGAGGAGCTCGGCGTCGACCTGTTCACGCGCGAGCGCAACCGGCTGCAGCTCTCCCAGCCGGGGCGCGTGTTCCTCGACTACGCGAGCCGGATCCTGGGCCTGGTGAGCGAGGCGCGCGCCGTCACGGCGGGCCAGCAGCCGGCCGGCCGCTTCGCGCTGGGCGCCCTGGAGAGCACGGCCGCGGTGCGCATCCCCGGCATCCTGGCCGCCTACAACCAGCGCTTCCCGCAGGTGGCGCTGGAACTCGCCACCGGGCCCTCGGGGCAGATCATCGACGCGCTGCTCGGCGGCGACCTGATCGCGGCCTTCGTCGACGGCCCGCTCGACCATCCCGAGCTGACCGGCTTCCCGGTGTTCGACGAGCAGATGGTGGTGGTGGCGCCGAGCAATCACGCGCCGATCCGCCGGGGGCGCGACGCCGACGGCGATGCGCTCTACGTGTTCCGCAAGAACTGCTCGTATCGCCGCCACCTGGAGCGCTGGCTCGCCAACGACGGCGCGGTGCACGGCGAGATCCGCGAGCTGGAGTCGTATCACGGCATGCTGGCCTGCGTGAGCGCGGGCGGCGGCCTGGCGATCATGCCGCTGAGCATGCTGGAGAGCATGCCGGGCTCGCAGACGGTGCGCGCCTGGCCGATGGGCAAGGAGTTCGGCCTGCTGCGCACCTGGCTGGTGTGGCGCAAGGAGACCATCTCCAAGGCGCTGGAGGCCTTCACGCAGTTGGTGAAGGCGAGCGCTTCGGCCTGAGGCGGCCGGCGCGGCTATTCCTCGCGAATCTCGGCGGCGCCCTTGCCGGTCCAGCGCTTCAGCGCGCGCCGGAAATTGGCGACGTCGGTGAAGCCCACCAGCATCGCCACGTCCTCGGTGCTCATGCGGGTGGTGCGCAGGTATTCGATCGCCAGCGAGCAGCGCACGTCGTCGACGATCGCCACGAACGAGGTGCCTTCCGATTCGAGCCGGCGTCGCAAGGTCCGGCTGGTCATGCCCAGGGTGGCGGCCACGGCCTCCATGCCCGGGAACTCGCCGGGGCTGCGCATCAGCAACTGGTACACCTCGCCCGAGGCGCCGGACGAGGTCTTGGCCTGCCCGATCAGCCGATCGCAGGTGTCCTGCAGCAAGGCCGCCGAGTGCCGATGCGCCAGGTGCGGGCGCAGCTCGAGGATCGCGCTGTCGTAGATCAGTTCGCACTGCTCGGCATCGAAATCGCAGGGGCAACCGAGGTACTCGGCATAGAGCGCGGCATGCGCCGGCGCGGGATAGGCGAAGCACGCGCGCAGCGGCGGGCAGGCGCGGCCGGCCACGTCCTGCAGATGGGTGACGTGCTGGGTGTACTGCTGCTCGAGCAGGAACTGTTGAAGCTCGTGAGGGAGGTTCGGGCCGAACGCGTCGGGAAAGGTCCATACCGCGCGATCGGGGAATTCCCGCCATTCGATCGTCAGGGTCGGCGTGGCCAGGCGATGGTATTTCACGCCGAGCCGGAAGTAGTCGCGCAGCGACAGGCAGGACATCAGCGCATAACCATACATGCCGTAGGCGGCCAGGTGCAGGCGCGAGCCGGTCCGGAACGGCGTGGCCGGATCGGACGACAGCTCGATCGCGTTGCGGCACACGACAGCGTACTGGCGCACCGAGGTCAGCACCGCGGCATCGTCGAGCTGGTCCACCGACAGGCCGCTGCCGCGCAGGCTGTCGAGCGGCGCGATGCCCTGCTCGGCCAGCACCTCGACCAGGGCCGCGATCTTGTAGGGCGCATAGATGCGCTCGTTGAGCAGGGGGTACCGCGCCGCCATTCGCCTCCCGGGGATGTCCTGCGAGGACATGCAACTGTCCGAAAATGACCTTACCGCCGCGATCGTATCTCACTAATATGGTGGCAACAAGAATCGAGGGCGCGGCGCTCCCGGCGCGCGCCCGGATCCAGGAGACGAGCATGCGCAGCATCCCCGCCGCCGCGTCGCACCGCCGACGCGCCACGCCCCCGCCGGGCCCGCCCCGCTGAGCGGACTTCGCCCGCGTCGCGATCGCAACCCGCGCGCCGGCGCATCCGGCGCGGCTCGATCCGTGCATAGCCGGCAGCTTCCCTTTCATCCACGCTCAGGCCTCCTCATGAATGGCCTGCGCCCCGCGTCGCCGGCGCTTCCGGCAAGGAAATCCTCCATGAGCCAGGCCCATCCCGTCATCATCACCTGCGCCGTGACCGGCTCCGCCCACGTGCCGTCGATGTCGCCTTACCTGCCGATCACGCCCGACCAGATCCGCGCGCAGGCGCTGGAAGCCGCCGAGGCGGGCGCCGCGATCCTGCACCTGCATGCGCGCGACCCCGAGGACGGCCGGCCCACGCCCTCGCCCGAGGTGTTCCGCCAGTTCGTGCCGGCGATCGCCGCCGCCACCGATGCCGTGATCAACATCTCCACCGGCGGCAGCACCCGGATGAGCCTGGACGAGCGGCTCGCCTACGCGCGCCTGGCCAAGCCCGAGATGTGCTCGCTCAACCTCGGCTCGATGAACTTCTCGCTGCATCCGGTGGCCGCCCGCATGCAGGAATGGCGCTTCGACTGGGAGAAGGATTACCTGGAGGGCATGGAGGACATGATCTTCCGGAACACCTTCCGCGATATCCGCAACATCCTCACCGAGTTCCGCGACTACGGCACGCGCTTCGAGTTCGAGTGCTACGACCTCGGCCATCTCCACAACCTGGCCTACTTCGTCGACGCGGGGCTGGTGAAGCCGCCCTTCTTCATCCAGTCGGTGCTCGGCATCCTGGGCGGGGCCGGGCCGGATCCCGAGAACCTGGCCGTGATGCGCGCCACCGCCGACCGGCTGTTCGGCCGCGAGAACTACGCCTTCTCGGTACTGGGCGCGGGCCGTCACCAGATGTCGCTGGTCACGATGGGCGCGATCCTGGGCGGCAACGTGCGGGTCGGGCTGGAGGACAGCGTGTACCTGTCGCGCGGCGTGAAGGCCCGCTCGAACGCCGAGCAGGTGCGCAAGATCCGCCGCATCCTCGAGGAGCTGTCGTTCGAGATCGCCACGCCCGCGCAGGCGCGCGAGCTGCTCGGGCTCAAGGGACGCGAGCGGGTCACGCTGTAGGTCCTGCCGCAAGGCCATCGGACACGAACCACAAACACATTCCGGAGACACCCGCCATGACTGCCGCCACGCCCGCCGCCGACCTGGACGACACCCACCGGCTCGCGACCCGCAAGGCCATGACGCGCCTGCTGCCGCTGATGGGCCTGATCTACTTCCTGTCCTTCATCGATCGCACCAATGTCGCGCTAGCCAAGACGGCGCTGGCCGCCGACCTCGGCATCGGCGCGGCCACCTACGGGCTGGGCGCCGGCATCTTCTTCATTGGCTACGCGCTGCTGGAGGTGCCCAGCAACCTGGCCGCGCATCGCTACGGGCCGCGCCGCTGGATCTCGCGCATCGCGGTGAGCTGGGGCCTGCTGTCCACCGCCATGATGCTGGTGCGCGGCGACGCCTCGTTCTACCTGCTGCGCGTGCTGCTCGGCATCGCCGAGGCGGGGCTGTTCCCGGCGCTGATGTACATGGTGACGCTCTGGTTCGCGCCGCGCGACCGGGCGGTGGCGGTCGGCTGGATCTACACCGCGCCCTCGATCGCGCTGATCATCGGCAGCCCGCTCGGCGCGGCGCTGATGCAGCTCGACGGCACCGCCGGGCTGCGCGGCTGGCAGTGGCTGTTCCTGCTCGAAGGCCTGCCCACCGTGCTGGTCGGCATCCTGCTGTACTTCAAGCTGCCGGACCGGCCCGCCGAGGTCGGCTGGCTGACGCCGGACCAGGCGCGCTCGCTCGAACGGCACGCGGTGGCCGAGGCGCACGGCCAGGGCGCGTTCGGCTCGGCGCACTGGATCGCCGCGCTCAAGCGCCCCACCACGGTGCTGATCGCCCTGATCTACTTCATGAACCAGGTGGCCTTCGTCGGCCTGTATTTCTTCATCCCCTCGATCGTGGCGCAGATGCACGTGAGCTCGCCGCTGCTGGTGGGCGTGCTGTCCAGCAGCGTGGGGATCGGCTTCCTGATCGGCGTGCTGTGGTTGCCGCGCCTGCATCGTCGCGTGCGCAACGATTGCGGCTTCCTCGGCGCGCTGACCGCCGGCGTGCTGGCCAGCGCCCTCGCCTTCGTCGCCACCCGCAGCCAGGCGCTGCAGGTGGTCCTGCTCGGCGTCACCGGCTTCTTCGCCGGCGGCATCCTGCCGTCCTACTGGGCGGTGGCCATGAAGCGCCTGCAGGGCATCCAGGCCGCCGCCGGGCTGGCCTTCATCAATACCGTCGGGCTGCTGGGCGGCTTCGTGGGCCCCTATCTGTTCGGGCTGGCGGAGAGCGTCACGGGCCGCAGCGATGCCGGCTTCAAGGTCGTGATCGCGGCCTCGGCGGTGGGCCTGTGCCTGGTGCCGCTGCTGGCCCGCGCGATCGATGCCGAATCGCGGCCGCGGGCGGCGGGCAGCGGCCTTGCGCTCGACGACGAGCAGCCGCAATACCCGGGGCGATGAAGCGCGCGCCGGCCATGCCGGCAGCTGGCATCGCGTCGATTCTCGACCTCGCTTCTCCCGTCGCGCAGCCGCCGGCCGCTCGCCGGCCGGAATGCGCGACGGACCACCCCCTATCGCCCACACGGGCAAGGCAGTCATGAACACCTTCGAGCTTCTCAAACCCCGCCCCGGCCTGCGCGTGATCGTGTCCGGCGCGGCCTCGGGCATCGGCGCGGCGATCGCCGAGGCCTTCCTCCAGGTGGACGCGCGGGTCTGCATCTGCGACGTCGATCCCGTCGCGGTCGAACAGGCCAGGGCGCGCCACCCCGGGCTGCACGCCACGCTGGCCGACGTCGGCGACCGCGCCCAGGTCGACCGGCTGTTCGACGAGGTGGCACGGCACTTCGGCGGCCTCGACCTGCTGGTCAACAACGCGGGCATCGCGGGGCCGACCGGCGAAATCGAGACCATCGCCCCCGAGGACTGGGAGCGCACCATCGCCACCAACCTCAACAGCCAGTACACCTTCCTGCGCCGCGCCGTGCCGCTGCTGAAGGCGAATCCGGACGGCGGCGGCATCATCGCCATGTCCTCGGTGGCGGGCCGCCTCGGCTATGCATTCCGCACGCCCTACGCGGCCAGCAAATGGGCCATCGTCGGGTTGATGAAGTCGCTGGCGGTGGAACTGGGGCCGAGCGACATCCGCGTCAACGCGATCCTGCCCGGGGTGGTCGAGGGCGAGCGGATGGATCGCGTGATCGCCGCGCGCGCCCAATCCACCGGCACCAGCTTCGAGGCGATGAAGGAGCAATACCTGGGGAAGATCTCGCTGCACCGCATGGTGAGCATGGCGGATATCGCCGCGATGGCGCTGTTCCTCGCCTCGCCGGCCGGGCGCAACGTGTCGGGGCAAGCCATCGGCGTGGACGGCAACCTCGAATATCTCTGAAGCCGCGGCGCGGCATGCCCGTTCAGCGGCTCGCCAGTTCCCGCAGGTAGGCGCAGAACATATCGGACATGGCCCTGGCATGGGCTTCGATCTCGGCCGGCGTGCGCGGGCGCTCGGAAAACTGCTTGCCGACCAGCCGCAAGGTGGCGCCGATCATCTCCCCGGCCAATTGCAGCGTGGCCGGCGACGCGCCGGGCAGCACCTCCAGCATGAAGCGATCCAGGGTGCCGGCGCTCGAGGCCCTGGCCTCGCGCGCTTCCGGCGCGTCGCGATACAGCGGCGCGGCATCGTTGAGCGCCACCCGCATGTCGGCTTCCTCGCATTCCGAGAGGATGAAGGCGTGCACCATCTTGTGCAGGCGCTCGGGCGGCGGATCGCGCCGGTCCTCGAGGATCGCGCGCAGCATCGCGGTGGTGCGGCGCCACTCGTCGGATTGCAGGCGGAACAGGATCGCCGCCTTGTTCGGGAAATACTGGTAGACCGAGCCCACGCTGACCCCGGCCTTCTCGGCCACGCGCGCGGTGGTGAAGCGCGCCGCGCCTTCCCGGGCCAGCACCTGGGTGGCCGCCTCGAGGATGGCCGCGACGAGTTCCGTCGAGCGCGCCTGTTGCGGCTGCTTGCGCACCGCAAGACGGGGCGTGCGACGCGTGCTCATGAGGCGGCGGCGGCCAGGCCGGTTCGCGGGTCGACATGCGGCAGCGCCCCGCTCGGCGCGCCCTGGTCGAGCGCCTCGATCAGCACCTCGCGGAACCAGTCGACGAACACGCGCACGCGGTTGGGCATGCGCCGGCTCGGGTAGTAGACGATGTGCACCGGCTTCGGCGGCGGCCGGTGCGCGGGCAGGATCTCGCGCAGGGTGCCCGCGTCGAGGCAGGGCTGGAACGCCAGGCGATAGCCGAACGCGATACCGAGCCCGGCGACCGCGCAGGCCAGGTAGGCATTCGCATCGGCCGCGCTGGCGCGTTGCCGCAACGCGCCCCGCACCACGATCTTCTCGCCCTCGTCCCATTCGCCGGGCGCGTGCATGCCGTTGCCGACGATCGGATGCGCACGCAACTGAGTCAGCTCGCGCGGCTCCGCGTGCCGGCGCAGATAGGCCGGCGCGGCGCAGAAGATCTCCGCGGCCTGCCCCACCGGGCGCGCCACCAGGCTGGTCTCGCGGATCGCGCCGACGCGCAGCGCGCAATCCACCCCGGCCTCCACCAGGTTGAGCTCGCCGTCGGCCGTCACGATCTCGACGTCGAGCGAGGGATAGGCCTCGAACAGCAGCGGCAAGGCGGGGATCAGCACATGCTGCGCGAACGGCGCGGGCAGCGCCACCCTCACGCGCCCTTCCGGCACGCCGGCCGCCAGCTCGGTGCTGCGATCGAGCCGGTCGAGCTGGTTCAGCAAGGCCACGCAGCCCTCGTAATAGGCATAACCCTCCGGCGTCGGGCCGACGCTGCGCGTCGAGCGGCTCAGCAGCCGCAGCCGGGTGCGCTCCTCCAGGCGCCGCATCACCCTGGACACGGTCGGCGTGGTCAGCTGCATGGCCTCGGCGGCGCGGGTGAAGCTCAGCAGCTCGACGATCTTCACGAAGATCCGCATCTCCTCGACGCGATCGTTGACGATTCTCATGCTCATGTCCTCATGCAAGCGTGGCGGCCATGTCGCGACGGCCGCCCGTTTCAGTCGATGCGCTCATGCGCGTCGGCCTGCCCCGCCACCCAGTATCCCGAGAACTTGAACCACTTGGCGGGATGGCCGCGGTCATCGACGAAATGACGGCGCAGGGCGCGCGCCACGCTCGCCTCGGCGGCCACCCACAGGAAGGTGTCGGCCTCGATCTCGATCTCCAGCGCCGCGGCCAGCAGCGCATCGGGCCGATGCGCCTCGGACAGCGGCCGGTAGGCCCAGCGCGCATCGAGCCGCGCGGCGCTCTCGAAGTGCTGCCGCTCGGCGGCGCCGGCCACGCTGACCAGGCTGGTGATGCGCGTGCCGGCGCTCGCCTCCTCGATGCGGCGGCCGATCGCCGGCAGCGCCGTCTCGTCGCCGATCAGCAGCCAGCGACGCACCTCCGGCGAGATTACCGCCGAACCCTTGGGACCGCCGATGCTGAGGGTGTCGCCGGGCCGCGCGGCACGTGCCCAGTTCGAGGCGGGGCCGGCGTCGTGCAGGGCGAAGTCGATCGCCAGCAGGCGCGCGTCGACGTCGAAGCGGCGCACGGTGTAGTCGCGCCGCGATTCGAGGCCGGCTGCGCTGGTGAAAGACAGCTTGACGCGATCGTCGGGGGCGAGGCTGCGGAAATCCGCCAGTTCCTCGCCGGTGAAGGTCACGCGCGCCATGTACGGCGTCAGGCGCTCGACCTGCGCCACGCGCAGCGTGCGGATCTTCACGTCGTGACGGATCCGCTCGATCCGCGGCGCCTGCGCGCCGCCATGCAACCAGGAAAAATTCATCGCATTCTCCTTAAGCGGTTCATTGCGCCACGGCCACGCGCGCGCGGCGCAGGTACAGCGCGATCAGCAGCCCGGCCAGGGCCGCCAGGCCGCCGGTGAGGAATACGTGGCCGTAGCCGGCGCGATCGGCGAGCAGGCCCGCCACCGGCCCGGTCAGGCCGTAGGCGAGATCCTGGAACGCGGCGAAGGCGCCCATCGCGGTGCCGCGCAGGTGCGGCGCCACCAGGTGCACCACCTCGCGGCCCATCGCCGGAAACACCATCGAGCAGCCGAGCCCGGTGAGGAAGGCGCCCGCCAGGGCCAGGGCCGGGTCGTGCGCGCCCCAGATCAGGAACTGGCCGACCGTCTCCACCGCCAGCGAGCCGATCGCCACCGGCAGGCCGCCGATGCGGTCGGGCAGATGGCCGAAGCTCACGCGCACCAGCACGAAGCCCGCGCCGAAGGCGCTCAGGCCCAGGCCGGCGTAATGCCAGCCCTGCTGCAGGAAGTCGAGCGCGAAGAAGGCGCCTATCGCGGCGAAGCCGATCCCCTGCAGGCAGACCACCAGCCCATGCAGCCAGACCTGGCCGACCACGCTCAGGAAGCTCGGGCGCTCGGCATGCGGATGCGGCGCGACGCCCGCCATGCCGGCGATCGCCGCGAGCCCGAGCAGGGGCAGCACGGCGCTGATCGCCATGGTGCCGGCGAAGCCGACGCGATCGAACAGCAGCAGGCCGAGCGGGCCGCCCACCACGAACGCGCCGTAGAAGGCCGCGCCGACCACGGCCAGCACCTGGCCGGAGCGCGCCGGCCCCATCAGGCCCACGCCCCAGGTGATGATGCCGACGCCCACCAGGCTCTCGCCGACGCCCAGCAGCAGGCGCCCGGCGATCAGCGTCGCCAGCGCGGCCGGCGCCGCGCTCGACAGGCCGGCGAGCAGCGACACCGCCGCGCCCGCGGCGTACAGGAGCATGCCGCGGGCCACGGCCGTCTTCGCGCCGTGCCGGTCCGCCAGCTTGCCGGCGTAGCCGCGCGTGAAGATCGTGGTGAAGAACGCGACGCCCACGCCCAGGCCGGCCCAGACGTTGTCCAGGCCGAGCTGGTGCGTCACGAACACGGGGATGACCGGCAGCGGGATCGCCACGCAGAGATAGGAAACGAACAGGACCGCGGCGAGCAGGTAGAGCCGCGCTCGCGATGCATCGGCTTGCGAATGTGTCGACATGATGAGTTCTGCGAAGGAAATGAATGCGGATGGCGCGCATGAGGGGCGCGCGCCATGAATCGAATCTCGTCGTGCCGGCGCGCAACACCCGCGCGGACGGCTGGCGGGGACGGCCGGCGAAACCCTCGTTTCGCTTCCGGCCGGCCCCGAATGTGACGAATCCGTCGCACTCAAGAATACGATCGATCCTTCGCGTTTCCTACTCGCATCGCGGCGCGGCGTGACGGTGCATCGCAATCGGCCCGGCAGCCTTGCCGGCAAAGGGATCGAGGCAATGGGAGCGGCGCCGGGCGGCGCCGGTCGCGGCGAGCTTATTCACATTTTCCCGCGCCGATCGGGACGCCTGGGCGGGCTTCCGGTCGTCCTTTTAGGCGGTCTTTTTCGCCGACGGATCCGCGCTCGCCACCAAGGCCGCGATCCGCCGCGCCGTATCGGTCGACGGCGCCGGCGCATAGACCATGATCCGCATGCCCGGCGCGTCGGGTACCTCGAGCGAGAGCGCGTCGAGTTCCAGCCTCCCGGCTCGCGGATGCGCGATGCGCTTGCGCCAGTCGCTGCGTTCGAGCACCTCGTGCTCGGCCCACCAGAGGCGGAAGTCCGGGTCGCTGTCGATCAGTTCCTCGACCAGCTCGCGCAGGAACACGTCCTCGGCCGGCCGCAGGATGTAGTCGCCGCGAAACTGCGCGAGCACGCATTTCGCGTAGGCGTCCCAATCGAGAAACAGCGAACGCGCGCCGTCCTGCTGGAAGGTGAACCACAGCAGGTTGCGGCGCGGCGCCGGCATCGCGCCGAAGTCGCCGAACACACGCCGCGCCGCCTCGTTCCAGCCCACGTAATTCCAGTTGCCGTCCACCACGTAGGCCGGCATCTCGCCGAGCTGGTCGAGCATGCGGCGCACCGTGCCCGTCACGTTCTGCACGATCGGATAGGGGCCGGGCGGCGTGTAGTGGCTGGCGAGCTCGAACAGGTGCCGGCGCTCGTGCGGCGGCAGCCTCAGCGCGTTCGCCAGGCTCTCGACGGTCTTGAACGAGACGTTGACCTCGCGGCCCTGCTCCAGCCAGGCATACCAGGTCACGCTGATGCCGGCCAGCTCGGCCACCTCCTCGCGCCGCAAGCCCGGCGTCTTGCGGCGGCTGCCGGCGGGCAGCCCCACATCCTCGGGCCGCAGCCGCGCGCGGCGCGTCCGCAGGAAATCGCCCAGTTCGTCCAGGCGTTGCTGCTTTTCCATTTCGCTTCTCCGGCAGCCAGCCTGTCACTGCCAATACCAGGAATGGCAGTTGCTGGATGCGCTGCTTGGTTCATGCCACATTCCGCGCTCGGCCGGGCCGGTGCCCCATCACCCGAGCGCAGCGCGCGATTATAGATGGCGCGCCGGAACGCGGCAGCGGCCGGCTCGATCAACCCTTCTCATCCGAGGCTTCATTCCATGGAAAAACGGGCACTCATCATTGGTGCGAGCGGCATCGTCGGCGGCAACCTGGCCGAGCAGCTGCGTTCGAGCGGCTGGCAGGTGGCGGGCCTGTCGCGCGGGCGCACGGCCGTCTCGCCCGACATCGAGCCGATCGTGGCCGACCTCGGCGACGCGGCTTCGGTGCAGGCGGCGCTGGCGGGCCGCAGCTTCAGCCATGTGTTCTTCACGGCCTGGGCCCGCCAGGCCACCGAGAAGGAGAATATCCGCGTCAACGGCGCGATGGTGCGTCACGTGCTGGATGCCGTGGGGCCTTCGGGCAGCATCGAGCATGCCGCGCTGGTGACGGGCCTCAAGCACTATCTCGGCCCCTTCGAGGCCTATGCGACCGGCGCGGTGCCGCTCACGCCGTTTCGCGAGGAACAGGGCCGGCAGCCCGTGGACAACTTCTACTACGAGCAGGAAGACCGGCTGTTCGAGGCCGCGCGGCGCCATGGCTTCAGCTGGAGCGTGCATCGCCCGCACACCATCATCGGCCACGCGATCGGCAATGCGATGAACATGGGCGTGACGCTGGCCGTCTATGCCACGCTGTGCCGGGAGACCGGCCAGCCCTTCCGGTTCCCCGGTTCCGAGGCGCAATGGAACGGCCTGACCGACATGACCGACGCGCGGCTGCTGGCCCGCCACCTGGAATGGGCGGCCGATTCCGACAACGCGCGTGACGAGGCCTTCAACGTCGTCAATGGCGACGTGTTCCGCTGGAAATGGATGTGGTCGCAACTGGCCGGCTATTTCGGCATCGAGGCGGTGCCCTTCGACGGGCAACCGCGTCCGCTGGAGGCGCGCATGGGCGATGCCGGAGCGGCGTGGAGCGAGATCGCCGCCCGCTTCCAGCTGCGCGAGCCGGAGCTCGGCAAGCTGGCCTCGTGGTGGCATACCGATGCCGATCTCGGCCGCCCGATGGAAGTGCTGACCGACATGAGCAAGAGCCGCAAGGCGGGCTTCCTCGATTACCAGAGCACGCCCGATGCGTTCTTCGCGCTGTTCGAGCGGCTCAGGCAGGAGCGGGTGATTCCGCGGTGAACGGTGAAGGCGGCGCGCCGGGCAACCGCCGGCCGAGCCGCCGACGCCTGGGTTCCGGCTCAGAACGAATGCCGAATTCCCGCCATGATGCCGAGCTGGCCGACGCCGGCATTGGGCGTGGCACCGGGCCCGCCCTGGCTCAGCGTGTAGCGCGCCCTCGCGCTGTTGAACACGTAGCCGCTTTGCAGGTACACGCTGCTGCGCTTGGACAGCAGGTAGGTGCCGCGCAGCGCGGCCAGCGTGGCACGCGTGTCCTGGGCCGTGTCGATGGTGCGATAGGCGCCGCCGTCGAGGATCACCGTCGGCGTCACGAACCAGGTTCCGCTCAGGTAGAAGATGTCGGTATGCACGCCCTGCAGCCCCGGCGTGCCGACCACCACGCGCCGCCCCAGCCAGCCGCCGCCGAGCTTCACCGGCCCGAGCTTGAGATAGCCGTTCAACTGGGTGCGCGCATCCTTGTCGCCGCTATGGGTGAGCGGGATCGCGGCGCTGCCGTTGAACAGGTTGGCAGCCGCGCCGGGGCCGCCGCGCTGCTCGTCGTAGGCCGCCGCCACCCCGAAGCTGCCGGCGTCGTACCGCAGGAGTACTGACCATTGACGGCACGCGTTGAAATCCCCCGGGATCGATCCCGCGCAGGTGCCCTGACCCGGCGAGTTGCCGGTGCCGGCCGAATCGCGCCCGAACGAATAGGTCGCGCCCAGCGTCACGCCGCCGAAGCTGCCCTTGTAGGCGATGGTGTTGTCGCTGCGCGCGTTGGGGATGTACGAATCGATCGAGCCGACGCCGCCGTAGATGTCGGGCCCCAGCGCGTCGGCATCGACGATCGCCCAGAACGACATGGTGTATTGCCGCCCGAAGCTGAGCGTGCCGTAGCGATTCGCCAGGCCGACCCAGGCCTGCCGGCCGAACAGGCGGCCGCCCTGGTTGAAGTCGCCGCCGCGCAGGTTGAAACCGTCCTCGAGCACGAAGCTCGCCGAATAACCTCCGCCCAGGTCCTCGGTGCCGCGCAGGCCCCAGCGCGAGGGCACCGAGCCGGTGATGCCGGGCATCCGCACCAGGCTCTTGCCGCTCGGCCCGGCATGCGTGACGAACTCCAGGCCCGTATCGAGTATGCCGTATAGCGTCACGCTGCCTTGCGCGCAGGCGCTCCCGCAGCCCAGCGCGAGCGCGCCGGCCGCCATCATCCTTGTGCACTTCATGTCTCCGTCCATTCATGTGGTTTTTTTGGTCCCGCGCGAACAACGATGATGAGCGTCACACCTCGCTGTTTCGAGTGAAGTTCTCGGGGACTGCCGGCCCCCACATATAGAGCGAATCCTCCGGGTCGAAATCGCCGGCGGGCCACGCCTGTCCCGCCGAGACGTAGTCGATGTCGGCCGAGTACTCGCAGAACGAGCCCCAGGGATCCTCGACGTAGTGGAAATAGTTCGAGCCGAGCACGTGCCGCCCGGTGCCCCAGCCGCGCGTGTAGCCGGCCGCCGCCATTTGCGCCGCGCCCTCGCCCACGCGGTTGACGTCCTCGACGTCCCAGGCGGCGTGATGCCAGCCGCGCGCGCTGCTCTTGGCGAACGCCAGCAGGTGGTGGTCGCTGCCGTGCGGGGCATGCGTGAAGGCGATCAGGTCGAGCGAGCGGTCGGACAGGCGCAGGCCCAGCGCGCGCCCGTGGAAATCCAGCGCGCGCGACACGTCGGGCGAGAACAGCAGCACGTGCGAGAGGCGCCCCGGGCGCACCTGCCGGACCTCGGCGCGCGTGCAGTTGCCGCGCCGGTCGGCCGGCGTGCCCGGTACCGAGTGAGGGGTCTTCGACGCGGGGCTGGTCTTGGGGCCGGGCTTCACCTCGACCAGGTTGCCGTCGGGATCGTGGAACCAGAATCCCGGCCCCTCGCCCGTCGTCAGCCTGCCTCCCGCCGCCCGCGTCTGCGCCAGCAGCGCGTCGAGGTCGGCTTCGTAGCAGTTGAAGCTCAGGTAGGCCAGCGATTTGCGCGCGGCGGGCAGCACGCGCGCCCAACGCCAGCCGTCGCCGGCGCGCAGTTCGAGTTCCTCGCCCCGCGCGCCGGCGCGGCGCACGTCCAGGCCGAAGCGGGTGTAGAAACGCTCGGCCTCGTCGATCGACGGCACGTTCAAGGCGAAGTGATCGATCGAATGCACGCCGGCTTGGGCCGACGGCGCTACCGGTTCGCTCATGGTGTCTCCTGTCCTGGTTCGATGCATCGGGTTCGATGCTCTGGTTCGATGCCGGTGTCGATGTCCCCGTTCTCGCCCTCAGCGGGCCGCTTCGTCCGCGATCGGATTGCGCAGGGTGCCCATGCCCTCGACGCTGACCTCGCAGACGTCGCCGGCCTTCATCAGCAGCCGCGGCGTGCGCGCCCAGCCGATCCCCGAGGGCGTGCCAGAGACGATCACGTCGCCGGGCTCCAGGGTGATCGCCTCGCTGATGATGCTGATCAGCGTGGCGACGTCGAACACCAGGTCGTCGGTGCTGGCCGACTGCACCAGCTCGCCGTTCAGGCGCGTTTCCAGCCGCAGCCCCTTGATCCCGGGCGGCAGCTCGTCCGGCGTGATCAGTTCCGGGCCGAAGGCGCCGGTGGCGTCGAAGTTCTTGCCGACGGTCCATTGCGGCGTCTTGAACTGGTACTCGCGCACCGAGCCGTCGTTGAACAGCGCATAACCCGCCACGCAATCGAGGGCCCGCTCCCTGGCGATATGGCGCCCGCCCCGGCCCAGCACCACGGCGATCTCGCCCTCGAAATCGAGGCCCTCGGAATCGCTCACGGCCGGGCGGATCATCGGCTGCCCATGCGCCACCAGGCTGGTATCGACGCGCAGGAACAACGTCGGATAGGCCGGCTGCTCGTAGTTGCTCTCCCTGGTGTGGTCGGCGAAGTTGAGGCCGACGCAGAGGATCTTCGGCGGATGCCGCAGCGGCGGCAGCCAGTGCAGCCCGTCCACCGGCAGCCGGCGCCCGTCGTCCTGGGCGCTCGCCCACTCGGCCAGGTCGACGCCGCGCGCCAACAGCGCTTCCAGCGTCTCGTGGCCGAGCACGCGCACCGCGTCGCCATCGCGCACGCCGAGCGTGGCAAGTCCATCCATCATGAAATTCACCAAGCGCATATCCACATCCTCGTTGCAAAGAGATTGAAAAGTTCTGTCATGCCCGCGCCGCGCCGTCCGGGCCACCTGCCCGGTAGAGCCAGCCGGTGGCCAGCATGGCGAGGCCGGCCACCACCACCGGCGCGGCGAACACCGCGAAGGCCGCCGTCGGCGCAGGGAGTTCGACCAGCAGCAGGCCGCCCGTCATCGAGCCGATGATCGAGCCGATGCGGCCCACGCCGAGCGCCCAGCTCACGCCGGTGGCGCGCGCCGCGGTGGCGTAGAAGCCGGCCACCAGCACGTTCGCGCCGGTCTGCGCGCCGGACAGCCCGAAGCCGGCCATGAACACCGTCAGGTAGACCAGCGCGGGATGGCCGATCGCGCCGCCGATCAGGGCGACCGCCACGGCGGCGATCGCATACGAGCCGCTCAGCACGAAGAAGGGGTTCATGCGGTCCATCAGGCGCGCGTTGACGAGCGAGCCGAGGGTGCCGCCCAGCGGCAGCATGGCGCCGACGCGGGCCGCGTGCGAGGCGCTGATGCCCGCGCCGGTGATCACCGTGGGCAGCCAGCTGCTGACCTGGTAATAGACCCACAAGGTGCAGAAGAAGGCCAGCCAGAGCAGCCAGGTGCCGGTGCGATAGCGCGGCGAGAACAGCAGGCCGATCGCGTTTCCGGCACGGCTGTCGGCTTGCTCGCCTTCGGGCACCAGCCGTTCGATCGGCGTGTTCGCATCGCCGCTCAGGCGCGCGATCACGCGGCGCGCCTCCGCTTCGTGGCGCGGCTTGCCCGCCATGAAGCGCAGCGATTCGGGCAGCCAGATCCAGATCACCGGCACCAGCAGCAGCGGGAACAGGCCGCCGAACACGAACACGCCCTGCCAGCCGAAGCTCGGCAGCAGCAGCGAGGCGACCAGGCCGCCGCCCGCGAGGCCAAGCGTGAAGCCGCAGAACATCAGCGTGACGCGCATCGCGCGGCCCTTCGCCGGGCTGAACTCCGAGGAGAGCGTGATCGCGTTGGGCATCGCCCCGCCGAGCCCCGCGCCGGTCAGGAAGCGCAGCGCGACCAGCCAGCCCGCGCTGGGCGCGAAGGCGCAGGCCAGGCTGCCCAGGCCGAACAGCAGGAGCGAGATCGCGATCACGCGCTTGCGGCCGACGCGGTCGGCCAGCGGCCCGAACAGGAAGCTGCCCACCGTGAGGCCGAACAGCCCCGCGCCGAAGATCGGGCCGAGCTGGGCGGGCGTCAGCGCCCAGGCCGATTTCAGCAGCGGCGCGACGTAGCCGACCGAGGCGACGTCGAAGCCGTCGGCCGCCACCACGAGGAAGCACAGCACGAGCGTGAGCAGGGGCAGCGAGGAAGCCTTCGCGGCCTCGACGGCGCCCAGCGGTGATACGGATTGCGCTTGCATGGTCTTGTCTCCTGCTTGTCTGGGTTCGTCGTTTCCGTCGAGCGGCCGCGAACCTTTGGTTAAGACTGCTCACTGCATGGCGTGGGCCGCCTCCTGCCGCCGCGCATGGCCGACGCTGCGCCAGGCCGCCGCCTCGAAATCGCCGTCGAGCGCGCGGCCGCGCCAGGCCACGTGCTGGTCTGGGCGGATCAACACGTAGCGGGCCTGGTAGGCCTGCGCGAGCTCCGCTTCGTCGTCGAGCCGCAGCACGGCGAGTTGCGGCAGCGCGCGCGCGGCCCGCTGCACCGCCTGCGGGTCGAAGGCCGCGCCCTCGGCGTCGGTGCAGAGCAGGGTGAAGCCCGGGCCGAGGCGGTCGTAGAGCGAGGCGCCGTCGGTCAGCCAGACGTGCGGCGCGCGATGCCCGGCGCGCGCGCTCGGCAGGTAGAGATTGGCCGCGTCGGGCGGCGCCGCGCCCGGCTCGGCCTCGACCAGCGGCGAAGCCTCGTAGCGCGTGCCCAGGTGCACGCCCGGAATCACGAATTCGGCCCTGGCATGGAACGCGAGGTACTCGCCGATCGCGGCGCGCGCGGCCTCGCCGGCGGCGCTCGCTTCATAGGCCGCCGCGGGCAGCCTCACATGGCCGATGCCGTCGGCGAAACCGCGCGCGAAGGCGGTGTTGCGCAGCGCGGCCGGACGCCGTTCCGCCTCGTAGCTCGCGCCGAGCGCCTCGCCGGCCAGGCCCTTGACCATCGCCTCGAGCTTCCAGGCGAGGTTGGCGGCATCGTCGATGCCGGTGTTGTAGCCGAGGCCGCCGGTCGGCGTGAACAGGTGCGCCGCGTCGCCGGCCAGGAAGATCCGCCGCTCGGAGAAACGCTCGGCCACCAGCGCGAAGCCCGCCGTCCAGGTCGAGCGGCTCTTGAGCTCGAAGGGCACCTCGGCCCCGATCGCCTCGGCGATGCGGGCACGCACGTCCTGCGCATCGGCCGCCTCGCCGTCGCGCAGTTGCACGTTCATGATGAAATCCCCGGCGCCGTCGACGGCGATCACCAGCGCGCGCTGCCGCGGGCCGAAGGTCCAGTACTGCCAGGCCGGCGGGCGGCGGCTCGCGCGATAGAGTTCGGGCGCATGGAAGTAGACGGCATCCATCTGCCCGCCCATGAATTCGCGCCGCTCGCCGGCCATGCCCTCGAAGCGGATGCCGAGCGACTTGCGCACGAAGCTGCGCGGGCCGTCGCAACCGATCAGGTAGCGCGCGCTCACGGTGCGCGTGGCGGCCTCGCGGCCTTCCACGGCGTCGAGCTCGACCGTCGCCAGCACGCGATCCTCGTGCTGTTCGAAGCCGACCACGCGCGAGGAGAAATGCACGCGGCAAGCGGCATGGCTGCGCGCCGCCTCGAGCAGCACCGGCTCGACGTAGAGCTGCGAGCAGCGATGCGGCGGCTCCGGCGTCGGCCAGGTGAAGGCGTGTCCCCTGGCCCATTCGACCGCCTCGCGCGAGGTGGGCTGAGGCAGCCGCGCCAGTTCGTGCCCGGCGATCGAGGTGAAGTAGGCGATGTCGGGCGCGTAGTCGGCGGGCAGGCCCAGCGAGCGCACCCGCGAGGCGATGCCGATGCGCCGGAAGTGCTCCATGGTCCTAGCGCTATTGGCATTCGCGGCGGGATGGCGGCTGGTGCCGCCCTTGGCGTCGAACAGCTCGACGCTCACGCCCCGCTGCCCCAGTTCGGCGGCGAGGAACAGCCCCACCGGGCCGCCGCCGACGATGATCACATCGCAATCCAGCACTTCCGTCTCCTGTTTTTTCGAAGCCGGATGCAAAATTAATCTCCTGGCCTCTATAAATCCATACAATGAATTTCATATCCAGAATGAATCGGATGCATACATGAACACGCCCGACCTGAACTTCCTGTACGTGCTGCAGGCGCTTGCCGAGGAGCGCAGCGTGTCGCGCGCCGCCGACCGCCTCGGCCTGACCCAGCCCGCCGTCAGCCATGCGCTGGGCAAGCTGCGGGTGCTGTTCCAGGACGACCTGTTCGTGCGGGCGGGCCCGGTGATGGCGCCCACCGCCGTGGGCGAGCGGCTGCTGAAGGGGGTCGAGCACGTGCTGGCGGTGGTGCAGGAGGAAATATGGAGTGCCAAGGCTTTCGACGCGGCCACCACCACCCGCAGCTTTTCGGTCTGCTTGAGCGACATGGGCGTGATCGTGCTGCTGCCGCGCCTGCTCGCGGCCTTCCACGAGCGCGCGCCGGGCGCCGTGCTCAAGCCGATCCAGCTGCCTTCGCCGGAGCTGGCGGGGGCGCTGCAGGACGGCGCGCTGGACCTGGCGATCGGCTATCTCGGCAGGCTGGGCGACAACCTGCACCAGCAGCCGCTGTTCCGGCGCTCGCTGGTGGGGATCGTCAAGGGCGGCACGACGCGCCGCAAGCGAGGCATGACGCTGGCGGAATTCGTCGAGCGCAAGCACGTGGTGGCCGGCACGCTGGCGCTCACCAACCAGTTGCTGGAGAAGGAGCTGCGCCGCCACGGCGCGCGCCTGAAGGTGGGCGTGGACGTGCCCTACCTGCTGGCGGTGCCCAGCCTGGTGGCGAATTCGGACTACATCGCGGCGATTCCCGACGAACTGGCGGCCCTGTTCGCGCGGCTGGCCCATGTGGACGTGTTCCCGCTGCCGATCGAACTGCCGGACCTGACCGTGCAGCAGTTCTGGCACGCGCGCCACCACAACGACGCCGGGCATCGCTGGTTCCGCCGGCTGGTGGCGCAGACGCTGGCGCAGGACGACGCGGCGCCGGCGCGGTGAACCATCGGCGTCACGGATGGCAACATCGGCGCATGATCGAACACGGATTCGCCACAATTTCGACACAGACCGACCGCCGAGCCCTGCCTAGACTTCCTCCCTGCCGGCTCGCCAGCACGAGCCGACCGCCCTGCCCGGCATGCCCGGCGATCGGGGCGCCATCCAGCCAGGGAGCCTCATGGAACAAGCAGACGAAGGGAAGCATCGCGGCGCCGCGTGGCGGGCGTGGCATACGAGAGCGACGGGATGGATCGGATGCGGCGCGCTGTGTCTCGCGCTGGGCGGCTGCGGGCTGGCCGCGGCACCCTGCCGGGTCGCCTCGGCGGGACTGAAGGCCGTGCCGCTGGTCGGCCACCTGGCCGCCTTGCCGACCGATGCCTGCGCGGGCGTGGTCGATCCCTGATCGCCCGATCGCCCGATCGCAGCAAGCGGCCGGGCGGCCGGACGGCCGAACGGCATCAGTTCGCGCCGCCTCGCATCGACGAACACGGCTTCGCCTCGGCGACGGCCATCGTTCGACCACCGCGCATCAAGCCGCCCCCATCCAGCGCAGCACCTGCTGCCAGCGCGGCGCCGTCATCGCCTCGAACCAGTCGTCGTGATTCGCCTCGGGCAGCAGCATCAGCCGGCTGCCCGGATGCCGGCTCGCCAGCCGCTCGGCATGCGCCACCGGGATCAGCGTGTCGCGCACCGAGCCGATCACCACCAGCGGCCCGCGATAGGCCGACAGCGCCGCGATCGAGTCGAAACCATCGTGCAGCATCCAGCGCACCGGGAACATCGGGTACTTCTCCCCCGCCACCGAGGCGAGCGTGTCCCAGGGCGTGATCAGCGCCACGCCGGCCAGCGCATCCTCGCTGCCCTGCACCACGCGCGCCGCCATGCCCGCGCCGAGCGATTCGCCCACCAGCCAGACCGCGCCCGGCCAGCGCGCCAGCGTGGCCGCCAGCGTCTCGCGCGAGGCTCCGAGCGCGGCGCGCATGGTGCGCGCGCCGGCGCGCCGGCCATGGCCCGGGTACTCGGCGATCACCACGCGATAGCCGGCACGCACGAAGATCTCGGCCAGCGGCAGCTTGGTTTCGGCCGATTCCTCGTTGCCGTGATAGACGATCACGCTGCCGCGCGGCGCGGCGCGCTCGGGCGTGACGAGGTAGCCGGCGTATTGCCCGTCGACCTGCCAGGGCTCGACGCGCTCGCCGGGATGCGAAACGCTGGTGGGATCGACCGCGGGCGGCGTGGCCGGCAGCAGCATGCGGTCCTGCAGCAGGTAGAGCGCCGCCGCCGCGGCCAGGTAGGCCGCGGCGGCAATCGCCAGACAAGAAACCAGAATCCGCTTGATCGACATCGCGCGTCAGGAGAATGGGGACGCGCCAGTATAAGGAGTCGATCGAGTTCGTGACGGCACGGGCCGAACGAAGGTCGCCGCGCTTCCGGCAGCGGGACGAAGCTTCGTGCCGATCAGTTCGCCGCCGGCACCGAGGTATCGACGCCGAACCACTGCATCGAGATCTTCCTGAGCGTGCCGTCCTGCTTCATGGCGCTGATGGCGTCGTCGAGCGCCTTGGCGAACTTCGGGTTGCCCTTGCGGAACGGAATGCCCATCTCCTGGCCGCCGCCGGGCACCACGGCGCCGGCGCGCAAGGGCAGCTGGGTGGTCTTGAGCAGGTACGGGATCATCAGGCGGTCGTCGAGCGTGGCGTCGATGCGGCGGTTGACCAGGTCGCTCAGCTTCTCCGGCGCGCCGGGATAGGTCTGCGCGTTGATGCCGGGCACCGCGCGCGCCATCGCGTCGTAGTTGGTGCCGAGCGTCACGCCGAGCTTCTTGTCGCCCTTGAATTCCTGCAGGCTGCCGAACCGCCGGTCGTCGTTGGCGCGCTGGATCAGCTGGGCCGCCGAATAGACATAGGGCTGGCTGAAGTCGAGCGCCTGCTTGCGCGGCGGGGTGATGGTCACCTCGTTGACGATCACGTCGTACTTGCCGGCCTGCAGGCCGGCGAGGATGCCGCTCCATTCGGTGGCGATGAACTCGGGCTTCACGCCCAGGCGGGCCGCCACCGCCTTGGCGACGTCGACGTCGAAACCGACCAGGTTGCCGCTGGCGTCGCGCGAATCGAACGGGGGATAGGTGCCTTCCATGGCGATCTTGAGCACCCCCGCCTGCTTGACCGTGTCGAGCAGGTCGGCGGCCTGGGCCGCGCCGGCCGCCACGCCGAACCATGCCGCGATGCACGCGAGCTTGAACATCGGCTTCGAAACCTTCATTGCTTGTCTCCCTGACGAAAGGCGGAATGTCTTTGAACAGGCCCGGCATGCATCGAGCAGAACATGCTTTCGCGCTCGACACGCCCCGGCCAGGGGCCAGCTTAATCGGACCAATATAGAAAGTATTTCCAAATAAACCCGGGAACGGGCCGGATCGGAGAAGCCGATTCCATCGCGGACAACGTGGCTCGCAAAGCAGCCGCGATTGCCGTCGCGCGGTACGAGGCGGGGCGCGTTCAAATTCCCGGATGCTGCGTCCAGACCCGTCGCCTTCCTGGCGCCTCGAATCGACATTAGCCTGTCGTCTTTGTCCTGAATGCCGAGGTCCGCTCCACGGACCTCGGTCCACCGTGCCCGGATGCGGGCGGATCATGCTCGAATCGTCCGCATCACCTGACAAGGGAACCCATCCATGAGCCGCGATCCGCACGGCCGAAAACGCCTGCCCTGGGGCCGCAGCGATCCCGCCTGGGTCGATGCGATCCTCGACTGGCCGCATACCTGGCTGATCGCCCGCCTCGCGCTGACCGGCCCCTACCTGGTCGGCGCCTGCATGAAGCTGTCCGACCTCGGGCAGGCCGCCCGCGAGATGCAGCACTTCGGCCTGCATCCGGCCCTGCCCTGGGCGCTCGCGATCATCGTGGTCGAGATCGTCGGGCCGCTGATGATCATCGCCGGCCGCTTCGTCTGGTTCGGCGCCGGCCTGCTGGCCGTGTTCACCGCTATCGCCAACCTGCTCGCCAATCCGTTCTGGACGCTGGCGGGCGAGGCCCGCTTCGCCGCCACCAACGGCTTCTTCGAGCACATCGGGCTGGTGGGCGGCTTCATCCTCGCCGCGCTGGCGGCCGAGCACGAACAGCGTCGCGCGCGCGAGTCCGGATCGTTGCGCGGACAACTACGTTGAATGTCGGCTGGACAGTGTCGCTGACGCGCGCGGGCCCCGCGAGCGGGGCGCGGCGCTTCGCACGCCGCCCCAGGCCGGCACGGCCGGCCGCGTGAGCCGGCCGATCCGCCCGGCATCGCCGCCTCATACCTTGGTATGCGCAAGGCACCCGGGGCGCGGCATCCTCACCAGTTCGTAGAATGGCCCGGGCCGCTCGATCTTCTTACGCTTGTCGCACCGTGAACCCGCAAGGAATCCAGCGATGACGACGATCGATCTGCCCCGCCTGATGCTCCAGCTCTGGTCGATGGAGCTGCCCGCCAACGAAGCCGCCTTACGCCATCCCGCCGCGCTGTGGGTACCGCTGGCCGGGCTGCTGCTGCGTGCCGCGGCCGTCGCCGCGCTGGCCTGGAGCGTGCGCCGGCGCCCGCCGCACGGCAGCCGGCTCGCGCAGCAACTGATGCTCACCCTGCTGCTGAACGGCGCGTATCTCGGCCTCGCCTGCGTGCCGGCCGGCGCGGCGCTGCCGGCCGCGCTGAAATCGCTGGCGCTCGCCACCCAGCCGCTGGCGATGCTGTTGCTGCTGATCGCCTTCGCGTTCCAGGGCGAGTGCCCGCCGGCACGCCGTTATGCCGGCGCGGCGATCGCCACGATCGGCATCGGCTGCTCGCTGGCGGCGGCCTCGGGCGGCGGCGCGGCCATGCAGTGCCGCGCGGTCGGCATCGTCGCCGCGCTCGGCGCGATCACCGGGCTGCTGGCCGGCGCCTGGTACCAGCATGGTCTGCCGAGCCCGCGCTCGCTGCCCTCGGCGGGCTTCCTGCAGCGCATCGGCGGCCTGCTGGCCGCGCT
>NZ_VWWC01000079.1:0-32593 GCF_011753175.1 Burkholderia sp. Cy-637
GGCCGGCGTGCTGCTCGATCCGCTGGCCGGCGCGCTGGCCCGGCTCGGTTTCGACGCGCCGCGCATCGTCTCGGTGACGCGCCGGCCGCTGGCCGACTGCGTGGCCGACGCGCGGCGCGAGCCGCGCCCCGATTCTCGACACGACTCACGACACGACCCACGAGCCGACGCGCGTTTCGACGTGCCGCCCGTGGCGCTGTCGGTCGCCTTCGGCGACACCCGCATCGATTGCACCGTGGCCCTCGGCACCGCCGTGCTCGCGACGCTCGACGCGCTGATCGCGCGCACGGCGAGCGAGCCCTGGCGCACGGCGTTCCCCGCGCTGACCCTACCGGGCAGCGCGATCGTCGGCACGCGAAGCTACGCGGTCGACACGCTCGCCGCGCTCGAACACGGAGACGTGCTGCTGCGCTGCCTGTTCCCGACCTTCGACGCCGCCGCGTTGCAAGGCGCCGCGCCCGATGGCGCCGCGCCGCGCGTGGTGGCCGCCTGGGGCGCCCGCGGCCATGCGCGCGTGCATGCCGGCGCGGCGCTCGACGGCCGGTCGCTTACCCTTACTCAGGAGTGGTACATGTCCGACGAACTCGATTCGACACGCGCCGATATCGGCCTGGCGACGGATCGCCCCGACGAACCGATCGTGGTCGGCGCCATCGAGCTGCCCGTGCAGTTCGAGATCGATACCGTCGCGCTGCCGCTCGACCAGCTTTCCGCGCTCGGGCCGGGTTACGTCGTCGAGCTGCCGGTGCCCGCCGCCGACGCGCAGCTGCGCCTGGTGGTGCACGGCCAGACGGTTGGTTTCGGCGAGCTCGTGACGGTGGGCGAGCATCTCGGGGTCCGCATCATTCGCATGGCGCATCGGCATGGTTCAATTCAGTGACATTACCGGGCTGCTGCTGGTCGTCATCGCGATCAGCCTGCTGCCCTTCGTGGCGATGGTGGTCACCTCCTACGCGAAGATCGTGGTGGTGCTGGGCCTGCTGCGCAACGCGCTGGGCGTGCAGCAGGTGCCGCCCAACATGGTGCTGAACGGCATCGCGATCCTGGTGTCGATCTACGTGATGGCGCCGATCGGGATGCAGGCCTCGAAGGCGCTGGAAGGGCAGCAACTCGCCTCGCAGCCGTCGCAGGCCTTGATACAGGCGTTCGGCGCGGCGAAGGAGCCGTTTCGGGCGTTTCTCGTGAAGCACACGGCGGAGCGGGAGAAGCGCTTCTTCCTGCGCTCGGCGGCGGTGGTCTGGCCCAAGGAGCAGGCGCAGCAGTTGAGCGAGAACGACCTGATCGTGCTGGCGCCCTCGTTCACGCTCTCCGAGCTGACCGATGCGTTCAAGATCGGCTTCCTGCTGTATATCGCCTTCATCGTGGTGGACCTGATCATCGCCAACGTGCTGCTCGCGCTGGGCCTGAACCAGGTCACGCCGACCAACGTCGCGATTCCGTTCAAGCTGCTGCTGTTCGTGGTGATGGACGGCTGGTCGACGCTGATCCACGGTCTCGTGATGACCTACAAGTAAGGAGTCTCGGACATGGATGTCGATTCGCTGATCCGGTTTACCACGCAGGGCATGCTGCTGTGCCTCACGGTTTCGCTGCCGCCGGTGATCGTGGCGGCCGTGGTTGGGCTGGGGGTGTCGTTCGTGCAGGCGATCACGTCGCTGCAGGACCAGACCTTGCCGCAGGTGATCAAGCTGATCGCGGTGACCATCACCATCATCGTGGCGGCGCCGGTTTGTTGTGCGGCGGTGCTGCATTTTGCCAACCAGATGATGCGCACGGCCGTGCCGCTTTGATCGGGAGACGTGTTTCATGGCTTTGAATCGAACTCCCACCATCCGCTCGCAGACCACGGCGGCGGCGGATCAGCTGCGTCGCGCGGGGGATGCGCAGCAGAATGCGTCGGCGAAGGAAGGAGCCCGGCAGGCGCAGCGGGCGACCACCTATAACGGCACCTTGTTCACCAATACCAACCAGGCGCAGAACAACAACCAGGGTTCGAGGAAGTTCGCGAGCCTGCAGCGCAACAAGCGGCGGGCGAATGAGCGGGCGCGGCGGAATTCGGCTCGGGGTGCCGGCGGCGACGATGAGGGTGGCGGGGACGTCAAGAACAACGACATGGATGCGCTGAACGGCGGCCGGGGCGGTGGCGGCGGCCGTGGAAGGGAACAGGAACAGCAGGACGATACGCAGATCGAGGCGGCGGGCGGCAACGGTGGCGCTGACGCCCAGGCGAGCGGCGGCGCGCGGCCGGCTTCGGCGCAGGCGGCGCCCACCAGCCATCTGGATGCGATTGCGGCGAAGTTCGAGACCGGGCATGAAATGCAGCGCGCGGAAGCGGTGCGCAATGCCTGGCATGAGTCGATTCGGCAGTTGTTCGAGACGGCGGGGAATAGCGAGGCCGGGCCCTGGAATGCGAGGTTGAGTGCGCTGATCGTCAATCTGCTGCAGATCGAGATGAAGATCGGGTCGGTTGGCGCGGGGGGGATTTCGGCGTTGAAGGACTTGGCTCAGCATGCCGGGAAAGGGATGGGGAGTGAGTCGTTTCACCATATCCTGCCATTGGCCATGCTCAGGGCTTCTTATCAGGCCGGGAAGGCTCGGCGCGAACGTGGCGGGGCGATTCAGCAGAGCGTTGGCGCGGGGATTGTGGCTCGGTCGAGGAAGAAGGCTTCGGGCGGGGATGGGGAGAAGTAAGTAGGTGGTAGTGCTTGCTCGAGGGGCGCCATTGCCGGGGGGGATATGCCCGCCTGGCTTGGCGCCCCTTTTCAGTTGGATCGGCGTGGTGACCAGCCGGCCCATCGCACTGGCCAGTTCAGCTGATAGGCCGTCACTGGTCTCCTCGATCACCTTGCGCTCATGGTTGATGTAACGCAGCCCGTTGGGCGCCAGAACCGGCATGCTCATCCACGGCGACAGCCCACAGAACCCTGGCCAGGCATCTAGCGGCTGCATCGTCCAGAATCAACAAATTCGTCGTCGCATCTGGACTAGTGGAGATCGCACCTTGCAGGTAATCCCATGAAAACCCTTCTTCTCATCGCCGCGTGGATTCCGGCTGTCGCCTTGGCGGCTCCGCCGAGATGCGAGAGTTGGCCGATCGACATGGGATTGGTACATCTAAAAAACGCCGGAATGACAGACCCGGCCAAGCTCGACGAGTCCAGGACCAAGGCCAAACTGATCGCGTCGGAAAAGGTCGGCAAGGATTTGTACCGACAGGTTTACGACATCACGTATCGGGAACGCACCGGTAATACGATCGAAATCATCACATCCAGCGAAGCCTCGTCTGAAGAGTGCTCGATGAGCAGTGTCGACGTCTACGTCGTCTCCAGGAAGATCATCGGGCAGTAGCCGCAATTCATCCGGGAGCGTTCACTTCTCCCGGAGGCGATCTCCCCACCTCACGATCCGCCCCACTCAGCGCCAATAGCCGAAGCTCGGTGACTCGCCCAGCCAGGCTGAACGACATCCATCCGCCCCGTTCTCGGCTATCGGCGCCTTGCCCATCTCCCCATTAGGGCAGATATATAATCAGCCACCAATTCAAGCGCTTAAGAGCAGTCCATGGACCCACGCTGGCAGGAATTGACGCCCGACGAACAGAGCGACACCCCGCTCTATCTCCAGCTGGCATCGCGAATCGAAGCCGCCATTCACGCCGGCAGTTGGTCCGCGGGGGAAGCACTGCCGTCCGAACGCAGCTTGTCCGAATACGTCGGCGTATCGCGCATCACCGCGCGCAAGGCCATCGCGGTGCTGGCCGAACAGGGTTTGATCCGCCGCGTTCGCGGCTCGGGCAGTTTCATCACGCCGCGTGCCAGCGGCCCGCTTTCTCGTGTGATCGGCTGGAGCGAAATGCTGGAGCAGCGTGGTTTCAAGCCGGAATCCGTCTGGCTGGATCGAGTCCTGCGCGTGGCGAATCGCGATGAATCCATGCGACTAGGCTTGATGCCCGGTGCGTCTGTCGCTTGCTTGCGCAGACTGCGACGCGCGGATGGCGCCGTGATGGCACTGGAGCAGTCGGCGCTGCCCGTCGCGATCGTCCCGGATCCGTTGGCGATCGACAACTCGCTCTATCGCTATCTGGATGCGCGCGGGCAAACGGTGGTCTGCACCTCGCAACATTTCCGCGCGGTGAACGCGGACGAGGAGGTGGCCAGCTTGATGGGCGTTGCGCCGCAAACCGCGTTGTTGGTGATCACGCGAATCGGATACTCGGCGAACCAGCGCGCGATCGAACTGACCGATACTTATTGTCGGGAGGATTACTACGACTTTGTGGCGGATCTGAAGGAAGTTTAGTCTGGAAGCGAGCGTTCACCGGTTCTGAGGAATCGTTCGAGGGTTCTCGAGCCAGGTAGCTGCGTTCGTTCTGCCATCAGACTCTCCTACCCAGCCTTCGGCCTTCGTCTTCGGATCATTCGGATACTCGCCGCGCTGCTGAGCCAAGATTGTGTCTCCCCAACCAACTGGCGTGTCAGCACGAGGCTCGGCGTAGAGGTCATCCGATGCAACCGCCGAGATCTTCTCGATCTCGGCAGGCCAAACCGGATTGCGGCACGTCGCGTTCGCGAAGGCCCGCATGACGGTAAACACCAAAATCAGCGGCATCATCAACAACCGGATGACCACCGGTGCGCGCATCCCGAAGCTGTATAACGAAAACAAAAACGACTCGCGGAGTGTTTCGTGCTGCGTATGGAACAACATGGGCTTCGGCAAGCCATCCGGGCCGTCACTCATGTACATGCGCCAGTAGTTCCATTGAGCGAGCGCCATTTCGACCTGCCGATTGCCGGTCCATTCCCGGCCGATTGAAAACACGCGTGTGACATTGCCGTGTTCATCGACGGTGTAGTGACGGATGTGGAAAATCGTGCCCCACGAAGTGTTCTCGCGATGCAGGCAGAAGATCGAGTCTTCCGTCCATGGGGCCTCCCAGACGACATCGCCGTCGCCGGGTTTCAAGGAAAATCGACGTGCGCGGATGGAAAAGAGCTTGCGTGCTTCACGGTGGAAGCGGATCGGGCGATAGCGCAGCCCAAAGAAGAGGCCGCGCCCTAGCTTCCAGACCAGTGTGCCAAACAACATGACAAAGATAGCCGCCAAACAATCGAATACAAACATCCAGAATGCCGGCGCCGGATTTGAATGTGTCATGACGTAAATATATGGACCGATTCCGATGCCAAGAGTCGCGACCATGATGCCAGTGACGAACCACTGCTTCTCGAGAAAAGACGGCTCAATCACATCCATAAAGGTAGAGTTCAGACCAAACGTAGAGCCAAAATCCTGCACGTTCGGTCCCACGAACCGAGTGATCGACAAACGATGCGCCAAGTCCCATTCCGGCACCGGTCTGCCGACGCAATTCCTAAGGACGCGCTCATCCATCTCTCCGCCTGTCGCAATCAATCATTTTCTGTATTCCAAGGTAAATGCCCTCAATCCGCTATCGGCAGCCTGGGACGCGCGGACGGCCAGTGTAACTTCGCGGCGCATCGACCTTACGCCATGACGAATAGTTCGTTTAACTTCGCAATGTCTGAACTAGACGGACGACATTGGAACCATCGTTTCGGTCGAATCACATCAAGCTCGATGTAGTTACTCAAGCGACGAAATCAACTGAGCTCCGCACTCCGTCAGATCGTCGTGAAAAGCCACGCGCGCGCCGTGGTGGCGCCGATTATTGCCTTGCGGAACGATCCGGAACTGCCCGCCGCACTTTGGACATTCCGTCAGATGCCCCTCGAGGGCAACAGGAACGCCCAACGCAGTTAGATCGTCACTCGCGGTGATGACTTCGCCACCGTGAGTGGTCTTGTCATGCAAGCGAATGACGCCACGCCCGTTTTCGTCTCTCATCAGGCTCTCCGTTGTATTGACATGCCGCTGGAACCTGCCCGACCCACCATCAAGTCAACCGTCGCTCTTTGGCGCGACGCCGCTAAACGTCTTCGGATGCCGAGCATCGACGCAGATTCGGTTCCGGCCGGAAAATTCGAAAACGGTTGCATATCGTCCCCCGTTGCCTTCATCGAGAATGCCGTAAGTCAGATCGGGCTTCTCCAAGGTGAGCGGGCCGTAGTCAGCAAGCGCGGGATCTTCCGAGTGTGCCACGTAGATGAAACGCACCCGTACGTGTTTTCCTCCCGGTTCTTCGTAGGCGACATATCCGCAAACGAACGTGCGTTTATAGTCGGGCGTTGAACTTACCCCATGCAAATCCGGAGTGATTTCATACAAATCTGAAAATTCGATGTTCTTGTCGTGGCTCAACGCCGACTCGACCGCCTCTTTCGCAGCATCGTATTTCGCAAATGCGCTCGACGTGTAGCTGCCGCACAAGACAAGCGCGACGAACAAGCTCACGACGAAGTTTTTTTTATCATGCGATGGCTCCTGGCGAACGGTTCATGCTAACTCCGCACCGTCGCGTGCTTAGCTTTAGGACTAGGGTTGTCGAGCCAGGATGCTGCGTTCGCTCTCCCATCGGGTTCACCTACCCAGCCGTCTGCCTTCGTCTTCGGATCATTAGGATACTCACCGCGCTGCTGCGCCAATACCGTGTCCCCCCAACCAACCGGTGTTCCAGCCCGAGGCTCTGCGTAAGGGTCGTCGGAGGCAACTACGGAAATATTCTCGATCTGGCCAGGCCAGACCGGATTGCGGCACGTCATGTTCGCGAAGACCCGCATGACGGTGAACACCAAAATCAACGGCATCATCAGCAAGCGAATGACCACGGGGGCACGCATCCCGAAGCTATATAGAGAAAACAAAAACGACTCGCGTAGCGTCTCGTGTCGTGTATGGAACAGCATGGGCTTCGGCAAACCATTGGGGCCTGCATTCATGTACATGCACCAGTAGTTCCATTGCGCGAGCGCCATTTCGACTTGCCGCCGACCAGTCCACTCCCGGCCAATCGAGAACACGCGGGTGACATTACCGTGCTCATCGATCGTGTAGTGACGAATGTGGAAGATCGTGCCCCACGACGTGTTCTCGCGATGTAGACAGAAGATCGAGTCCTCCGTCCAAGGGGCTTCCCAGACAACATCGCCATCGCCAGGCTTCAAGGAAAATCGACGCGTACGTATGGAAAAAATCTTGTGCGCTGCCCGATGAAAACGGATGGGACGATAGCGCAAGCCAAAGAACAAACCTCGGCCAAATTTCCACGCAAGAAAGAGAAACCCAAGAGAAACACATACCGAAAAAACATCACCCATCGAATCCGCCGCATCCGAATACTTAATATGCGTCAGCCAATATATATACGGCCCAATCCCCACACACAGGAATGCAAAAACAACCCCAGAAACAAACCATTGCTTTTCAAGAAATGATGGCTCAATCACATCCATGAAAATAGAATTTATGCTGAATGTCGAACCGAAGTCCTTAACATCAGGCCCGACAGCTCGATCAATCGACAGCCGATGCGCGAGATCCCACTCGGGCACTGGTTTGCCAATACACTTCTTCATGGCACGCTCATCCATGGATCAACCTCCTGCTGCCGAGTTGAACGCCTCAAGCTCGGCCTCGATCGAGTCGTAATGTTCCCCTTTGCTGAACCTGCAACGAGAAACCCAATCTTTTAGCGCCGACGCCTTAAAAATTGCAATCGCAATACCAATCAATATTGAAACTATCAAAGCAGGCCAAAACAAAGGAAGGCTAAGAAATGCAGCAAATGCGACATATGCGCCTAAAACTCCGCTCCCGATATAAAGCCACCCCAATTTCTTCTCGTGGTTTCTGAATGCTTCTGGTGCATTCTTGAAGATGTCGTATCCAGCCAGCACAATCCCTGCGGCGGCCCCAACACCACGCCCAATCTTCGCCCCGAGCTCGGCCCATTCACTGGCACCCGCCCACTGCTTCATGATGAACGCCGACAGAGGATGAGCCGGCGCCTTCAGCACGGTTTCCGACGTAGTCTCAATCACCGTCCCGACAATCGAAACCACCGCCCCAACCGCCTTCAAACCAGTCTCCCCTTGATTGAACTGATCGCTACCGGCCCAATCCTTCGCAGCGAAGGTCAACGTCGCCATCTGGAAGATCACGGTCACGACGCCCAGATTGAACTCCCGCGCCGAGCCAAGCCACTTCTTGGCGGTATCCACACCCGGAACCCTCACCGCCTTGATCGCGCTGGCCTCCAGTTTCCCGTCCTTGACCAGCGCGTCGACATCCATCTCATAAGCAACGACATTCGGATCGCTAGGCGGCGCCGCCTTGATGACCTGCTTCCCGACTTGAGTGGCGGCCGAACGCTGCTCGGTTCGATCTCCATCCAGCTTGACGCCCAACTCGCGAGCTTGCTGCAAGGCCCAGTCGCGAATCGCCAGCTTGCTGACTTGCGACGGCTTGATCCTGACGCCGGACTGTATCGCCAACCGAATGGTCACATAGGCAAGCGCGGCGCCTCGCGAAGTTCTCGTGAGCACGCTGACGATCTGATTGGCCGTGGTCACGATGAGTCGGTCACGCAGATTGGCGGCATTGCCAAGATCCTTCACCTTGTCGAACGCCTGCTTGTACAGATTGAGGAAGTTCTCGTACTGGATATCCGATCCATGCACTTGCGCATCCGCTGCCTTCATCAAGTCATCCTGATTGAACATCAGCGCACGCGCATAGACGTTGCGAATATTCGACGCCTGGCCGCTCAGCCAATCGTCGAGCACCTTGATACAAGCCTCCGTTCCAGCCGCCGCACCGATTGCCTGGGCGCAGGACTCGCTGTACGCGTAGCCGCTGCGCAGGTCATGAGGGTCATGAACGCCAGCCATCCACTCGGCAAGCAGCTGTGAATGAAGCCAATCGGCATGCGCTTGCACGAGCGGCTGCCACCTCGGCTTGAAGGCGTCGAGCGCTTGTTGATATTCCTGAGGAAACCGCTTCAACGCATCTTCGTCGAGCACGCTGGTTCGCTTTCCATCGGGGCCGATCTTGTAGGCGGCCTCCTCCCACGCATCGTTCGCCGCACTTTCCTGCGTCGCCGCAACGTTCTGCGTCTTCTGATCTTCTTCCTTCAACGCCTGATCCAGGCTCCCCGTCTTGATCCAGGTGCGGACCACGTGGAAAAAACCGACCGCGTCCGGTGCAAGTGGGGCGCCAGCCTTCATATTGGCGGCGTTTGCGTCCGCGATGGTCTTCGAGACGCCATAGGTCAGCCCGGTCACCGCCTTGGCGTTCCCCCGAATGCCAGCCTCGGCACGCCCGATCAACTGCGCCGATGTCCATTTCCAGTAGATCTGCTCATCAAAACCGTTGTTCAGGTTCGGCACTGTCAATTCGGCAAGATCGTTGGTCAAACCGACGGGATCGTTGACTGCGATCACAAATCCTTTTTTGTTCGGCGACTCGGCCATCGCGTCGGCGATTCGTTTGGCCACGTTGCGTTGCCGCAAGCGAATTTCATCCTTGGCCACGCGGTTGCTGAAGCCGAATGCGGCTTTCATGGCATCGGCATCCATCGCGAAATGGGCAATCCTGCCTTGCGACGCCTGGAATTCAGCGGTATCGGTTGCACCGCCGCCCATCATCGCGGGAACGCTGATGCACTGCATGTGCAGCTTGCGCCAGGCCGCATCCTTGATTTTGTTGAACACGAGGTCCTTGGTCCATCGTACGTTCGACCAACCGATCCAGAGATTGCCCGCTTCGTCGCTTCCGGGCGTGTGTTCAATGCTGACGCAACGCCCTAGCGATTCGAAAGCCACATCTCCACGCCTGAGACAACCCTGCGTCTGCCCACCCTCCGCGTCAGGTGGCGGCGGCGTCACATCCGGACGAAAGCTCCACAGAATGCCGTCGTCGAGCACCATGTAGGCGCTCAGCTTATTCCGTTTCTCGTCGTACGTGTACAGATATCCGGGGCGTACCGCGCGCAGCGTGTACTTGGCCGTGCCAATCGATTGCGGCGCGCGGCCATCAATCCGGAAATTGCCGGACAGGCCCGGCGCCTTGGCCGCGCCGCGCGGGCAGGCAATGGCATATCTCACGGGGTAGATCAGCAGCGACTGGCGATCGCATAGTGGACAGCCTTTGTGGGTCTGCATGGGTTGATCCTCGACATTCCATCGATACGAAAAGACGGCCGCTAGCCGATCACGAATTCCTGCCTCAATGCTCGAACCACTTCATCGACAAGCGCCTCAGCCGTCATCGGCGCTTGCTCGGCGGCAAGACCAAGTGCGCGATCCAGCGCGGCCGGCAGTTCCGCCGCCTGCTCGGCCGGCAACACCGGCAGTCGCTGGACAATGCGATCGGCTATCTCGCTGCGGTTGATACGAGGCCACTGCTCAGGCCGTGGCCAGGCGGACTGTTGATCAATCGACGACCCGCTTTCCTCATCCGGCCCGAGGCAGGACCATCGATAGCCCGCCCACGCGAAATGCCAGGCCTTCGACGGCCCGAGTAAGACTGCACGTTGCAGCGGATCGAGCACGGCGAGAGCGAGGCTCAGGACGCGTGGGTCGTAATACCGCCAGAACACGGGCTTGCCGCCTTCCCCCGGCCCCACCAGGTGCCGCGCGATATGCTCGACGAGCGTATCGGCATCCACGGGAGAATCGATCCAGACACAGGCGACGGGCGGCCTGTCAGCCTTGGCTTCTTCTTTCCAGCGCTCCGTCGCAATGCGTTGCGCCTCGGGATCAAGCTCGCCGATATCGAGCAAGCGCGGCATCAGCTCCTCGCGATGCGACAGGGCACGTGGCGTACAAGCCCGCATATCGAGCGAGGCCAGATCAGGCGCATGCTTCAGCGTGGCAGGTTCGACAAGCAGAAATCCCGTCGCGAGAAGTTCGGGACAGTCGAGCTCGGACAGGATCGACGGCGACAGCGTGTTCACTCGAGCGTCCATCATGAGAGCGCAACCGAGGCTTCGCCGGTGCTCGCCGCACCGTCCGTCAATTGAGAGCACAATTCCGATCCCGGGAATTGCGCGGGGACGCTTTGCGGGCCAACCGTATCGTGGCTACCCGCGTGGATTTTGTTTTCGCCGGGTGTGTAGCCCACGATGCCCCTTGCGCTGACTTCCAGCTGGCTGTTTCCCGCCGTCAGGCGAATGCCCTGCTTGGCCGTGATGTTGATCCAGTCCGTCGTGCTGATGATCGCGACGACCTTCTTCGCCAGCAATTCCAGCTCGTCGTTTTCGGCATGCACCTGCACCTTGCCGCTCGCCGCGATCAGCTTCATGCCCATTTTGTGCACGAACAGCGAGAACCGATCCGATACGCTGGCGAGCAAGGATTTGCCGGCCGCGATCGACACGCTGTCGCCGGCCGTGACGGCCACGTGCTGCCCGCCGGCCAGGTGGGCTGTAGCAGGCGTCGTGAAGGCAATACCGGCAGCGCCCGCCAACAGCAGTTGCGCTTCGTTGAGTTCCGGAAAATCGCCGCTGCTGCCGTTGCCGGTCGCCCCCGCGCCCTGGATGCCATCCACTTGCGACTTCAGCGCATCGACGACAGGCGCCTGGCCCGAGCCGCTGTCCTGCGCCTGATACTGCTGCGCGAGCTTGCCGAGCTGCCCATGCAGCGTCTGTGCCTTGGTCAGGCGCGATACCGGTTCGCCAATATCGGAAAGATGCCCTTGCGCGGCGGGACGCACCTCGGTACTGATCACCATGCCCTTGCCGGTCCGGATCGCGCCGACTTCATCCGTGCGCAACTCGAAGCCTTCGCCCCGGGCGTCCTTGCGTCCTTGCCAATCCTCTATGCGGGTGATCTTGCCGAGCGACAACTGGCTGGCCGCATGATCGGAGCGCAGCTGTGCCTGGATGGCGTTCGCCGTGTCGTCGAAGATCAGGTGATTGCTGCGGCCCGAGGATGCGTTGCCGTCGGCACCGCTCAGCTCGCGGCTGCGGATGCCCATCAGCGCGTTCTGCTCCGGCAGCTTCCACGACGGCACGTTGCGCGCGTTCATCACGCGCCCCGTGATGATCGGATGATCGGGATTGCCATCGAGCCATTGCACGATCACTTCGGAGCCGATGCGGGGCAGCGCCGCGAGCCCCTGGGCACCGCCGGCCCATCCGCTGGCAACGCGCACCCATGTCGAGTAGTTGCCGTCGCGGTCCCAGTGGAATTGAACCAGGACTCGGCCGTGTTCATCGGTGTGTATGCTGGTGCCGGATTGCCCCACGACCGTCGCGGTCTGCGGCGCGAAAATCTTCGTGTCGACGCTGTTGAAGCCGCGGCCGGGACGCCAGGGCGCAGTCTTGGGAACACAGGTGAACGCGTTGCGATATTCCGCCGGAATCCCCGCGTCCTGCAGATAGTTGTTGGTTACCACGTGCCGGACCGAGACGATCAGGTATTCATCGTCACGCCGATTGCGGCTCATTGCCGAGCCGTAACGGTCGGTGAGCCGAAACCAGCGCCCCGGTTGCACGAAGCGATTGTTCCCTTCCGCATCGAAGCGCTTGATCGTGGCCTCGATCTCGTCCATCCGGCGGTTGACGACCTGATAGCCATGATCCATGTTCCGATAGCCGTAAGCCCCGGCGTATTCGTTCCATTCGAGTTGCGGCAGCGAGGCCTCGGGATTCGCCAGGCTCGTTTGCACGTTGGTCGGTGTCGGCGCCTTGAAGTCGAAGCGGGATAGTTGCGCGTGCGTGGAGGTCGTCTGCTGGAAGGGAGACCAGCTCAGGATGCTGTCCGATTCTTCCGCCCCCATGCCATTGTGAAAACGAATTTCGTGAACCTGGCCGTCGATCGTCGGCGCGGGGCGAGTCGGATCGGAAACGACCAATTTATGCGACGTAGCCGTGTGCTCGTACCAATAGACGAAGCCCGCGAACTCCCAGCGTCGATGAACGTAGTTGTGATCGTCTTCGTCGAACTGGCAGGCCATCGTCATGCGAGGATCGTCCTCGCCGACCTGCCAGGCCCATTCGGGCAGGACACCGTAATTCTGAAAGACTGTTGCCGTCTGGTCGTGCAGGTTCTGATCGAGGAACAGGCGATTGTGCTGGCTGTACTTCAGGTAACGTAGCCAGGGGCCAATATGCGCCTCGTAGAACACCCAGCCGCCATCGGTGCGTATGTGCCGGAATGCAAAGATATAGCCGTTGAAATAGCGCTGGCTACCGTCGCCGCGCATCAAGCTAGCCGTCACGCGCTTGCCGATGAAGTCTTTCGGTTCGAGATGATCGTTGTCCGACAGGATTTCCAGCCGGTAAGCGAAATCCCTCGACAACGCCTCGACTGCTTCGAATTTGTTCGGCAGCAGAATCTCGGACGGCGCGTTATTGTCCGGGAAGCCGACTTGCAGTTGTCGATTATGCTGCGGGCCCAGCGCAAGGTCTCTCAAAGCTTGTGCGGTGTTTTGCATCGTTCTTATCCCCAATTCGGGCGCTAGATGCAGCCGGGCCACCCGTGCGCCCTAATGCACGCAAAAAAAGGGGCTTATCAAACTTAAACTGGTCGCGCCCGGCGTGCAGCAATATCTTTGCACGTATAACACAAAGACCAGCATTGGCCTATCAGCAAAACTGGCAGGGCATTGACGAAAAACTCATCCCGATTTGCGGTTTTCATGGCGTCTCTCCTGCCTTGTCGCCGAGGGACAGGCGGAGACAATTCCAATAATGGCCAAGCCGGATAAACAGCCGGCTGGCTCCGCATCGTCTGCCTGTTCGATTACACCTACCTCGGACACGCTCATCGCCGACTCGATCGGCATATTCTGCAAGGCATGCAAAACGCGACAACATTACACACAAACTGAATTGCAAATACTTGGAGAACATTCATCGTTCCAACATGCAATGTCGCAATCCGTCTCGCTTATCCGGGAAACCACCCCGGATAAGCGCATCACCTCCCATATCACCGACAACTAAAACTCCCCGCCGAATTCACATCCCCCGAGCCGTTATATCTGGCCACCTGCGGATACGGGCACAGCGGCCGCGTGCGCCCCGCGCCCCATGAAGCCGGCACGTCCGCATTCGGCACCGCATTCGTCGCGTCGCGAGCCACCGCGACGATCGCCACCGGCGCCTGTCCCTGCTCCACCCACGCCACCAGCGGCGTGAGCATGTCGAACTGGTCCGCCGCCGGCCCGCCCGAACAGTGGTTCATCCCCGGCACCGGATAAAAGCGCACGAAATCCGCCGCACTTCCGCCGTTCGCCTGCGCCACACGCTCGTACCAGTCCCTCGTATCGTCGAACGAGAACACCGGGTCCCCCGTGCCGTGATAAACGAACATCTTCGCGCCGCGCGCCTTCAGCGCGGAAAGATTCGTCTCGTCGGGCGGCGTCATGAACGACCATGCCGATTGCGTATACGCGCCGTTCGTCGCGAAGATCGCCGGCGCATCCGCATCCATATCGAACCCCAACGCGAACCCGGCCAGGTTCGCGAGCGTCGCGGCGCTTTTCGGCGGCGTCATGAAGGTGAACGCCATCGCGGCCGGATCGAGCGTGATGGAGTTCGACTGCTTCCACGCCGCCCAGCCGCTGCCCGCAATGCCCGGATCGTATGGAAAGCCCGCATAGAGCGCCGTCCCCGCGCTGTTGCGCGCGCCCGCGAACACATTCTCGAGCGCCGTCTTCTGCTCGCTCGTCAGGCATGCCCCTGTCCGCGCACCGCCAACGCAGGTCGGAATATCCGTCTCGACACTGAAATGCGCCTGGCAAGCACTGACGTCCTGCACCATCCCGTCAGCCACCCCATCCAGCGCATCGCATTGATCGAGTATCCTCGCCCCGACAAACTGCCGCTCCGCCGCATTGAACCCGCTGCCAATATCCGGCAAGACATTCGCCCCTGTCGCCGACGCGATCCTGGCGAACTGCTGCGCGCCATACATCTCGCCGATCGCCGCCTTCGGCAAATGAAAACCCGGATCGCCCGCGATGATCCCGTCGTAGTCACCCGCATTGCGCACGGCCGTCACCATCGCATGACGCCCGCCGTTCGAGCAGCCGTCGAAATAACTGCGATCGGGTGCCTTCCCGTAAGCCAACCGTATCACCTGCTTGGCCATCGGCGTGAGCGCATCCACGGCGGCGTAGCCGTAATCGAGCCGCGCCTGCGGATCGATGCCGAACAGCGGGTTCTGCGCGGCGCCATGCCCCGAATCCGAGCTGATCACCGCGAAGCCCATGTTCAGCGCATCGTTCAACGGTCCGCCGCCGCTGATCTCGCCGGTCGCGGTCACCACGTTGCCGTCCAGCCCGCCGTTCGCCTGGTAGAAGAAGCGCCCGTTCCATGCCTTCGGCAAGCGCATCTCGAAGCCGATCGCATAAGTCTGTCCATCCACCGGGCTCACGCGCTCGTTCATCTTCCCCTCGATCACGCAATGCTCGGCGATCGGCTTGCCGGCCACGGTCAGCGCGCCGGCCGACGCGGTGGTCACGGACGTGAACGCGGTATTCGCGTAGGCGAGCTTCGCGGCGAGCGCATCGCAGCTCTGCGCCATCGCGGCCGGCGTCGCAGCGCCCAGATGCGAGGGCGCGGCGTTGGTCGTGCCATCCCCACCACAACCGGCAAGCCCGACCACGAACAGCGGCGATAAACATAGGAATGCATATTTTCCGTTCAAGATATCCCCCTCGTCTCAAGCTGCCGGATCAGAACATGTGCTTGACGCCGACCATCGCGCCGAGCTGGCCCATTCCCGCGCCGGGCGTCGTGCCGGCACCGCCGCCGCTCACCGCGTAGCTCGCGTGCGCGCTGTTCCACAGATACGAGGACTGCGCGTAGACCGAGGTCCGCTTCGACAGCAGATAGGTCGCGCGCAGCGTCGCCATCGTCGCGCGCGTGTCGTGCGCCGCGTTGACGATCCGATATCCCTCGCCATCGACGATGAAATCGGGCTTCACCGCATACGAGGCACCGAGGAAGAAAAGATCCGAATGCGCGCCGGCCACGCTCGGCGAACCGGTCGACACGCGCCGCCCGATCCATCCCGCGCCGACTCGCGCGCCCGCCGCCTGCACATAGGCGCTCACCTGCACGCGCGCGTCCTTGCCGCCGCTGCTGGTGAGCGCGGCAGGCGTCACGCCATCGAAGAAGTTCGCCGCCGCGCCGGTGCCGCCGCGCTGCTCCTCGTACGAAGCCGCCGCGCCGAAGTGCGCGCTGTCGTACTTCAGCATCACCGACATGTTTCGGCATTCGACGGCATTGCCGGGCACCTGCCCGGCGCAGGTTCCCTGCCCCGGCGAATTGCCGGTGCCCGCGCCGTCGCGACCGAACGAATAGGCGGCGCCGAGCGTCACGCCGCGATAGCTGCCGATATAGCTCACGGCATTGTCGGCACGTCCGTTCGGCACATAGGCATCGAGCGAACCGAGTCCGTAGATGTCGGGGCCGATGATGTCCGCGCCCTGCAGCGCGAGATAGGTCATCGTGTACTGGCGGCCGAACGCGAGCGTGCCGAAGCCGCCCTTCAGCCCGACGAAGGCCTGCCGCCCGAACAGCCGGCCGCCCTGGCCGAGATCGCCGCCGCGCACGTTGAAGCCGCTTTCCAGCGTGAAGATCGCCTGGTATCCGCCGCCGAGATCCTCGCTGCCGCGCAGCCCCCAGCGCGAGGGCAGTTCGCCCGTCACGGCCGGCATCCGCACCACGTGGTCGCCGGCCGCGTTCGCGTGCGACACGAATTCCACGCCCGTGTCGATGATGCCGTACAGCGTCACGCTCGACTGCGCGTGCGCGATCGGCGCGACCAACGCGCAGCCCGCGCCGGCGGCCAGCAGGCCGTTCCTGATGTGCTTTTTCATTTGCTTCGTCTCCATACCTTGAATAAGCGCGCTCTGACGGCACGCATCGGAAAAACGGAACAGCTCAGTCGGCTGCCTGCGGACGACGGATCAGCAGCAGCGCGGCCACGGCCGCCACCAGCGTGACGGGGATGCTCGCGCCGATCACGATCGGCGCGCTGCGGCCGGCGGCCAGCAGCGTCGCGGCCGCCAGCGGCCCGACCACGGAGCCGAGCCGCCCGACCGCCACCGCCGCGCCCACGCCCGTGCCGCGCATCGCGGTCGGGTAGTAGATCGCCGCCAGCGCATACAGCACCGACTGCCCGCCGATCACGAACATGCCGGCCGCGAACGCAGCGGCCGCCAGCGAGGCGAAGCCGGGCGCCGCCGCCAGCGCGGCCAGCGACAGCACGATCCCCGCGTACATGCCACCCACCACGCGCGAGGCACGCATCCGGTCCAGCGCCGCGCCGATACCGAGCGCGCCCAGCCCGCCGCCGACGTTGAACGCCACCTGCACCAGCCCGACGTGCGCGCGGTCGAGCCCGCGCGCCGCCATCAGCGACGGCAGCCAGTTCAGCAGGAAGTAGAGGACGATCAGGGTGCAGAAGTAGCTGATCCACAAGGCAAGCGTGGCGCTCGCGCGGCCGCCGCCGAACAGCGTGAGGGCGACACTCGCTCGCGCGGCGCGGGTGCCGGCCACGTCGAGATAGGCGCGCGATTCCGGCAGCAGCACCGCCAGCACCGGCACCAGCAGCAAGGGCCCGGCGCCGCCGACGTAGAAGATGTGCCGCCATTCGGTATCGCCGGCGAGCAGCACGCCGATCAGCGAGGCGATCACGCCGCCGAACGGAATCCCGCAGTACATCGCGGCCACCGCGCTGCTGCGCGATCGCGGCGGCACCGCTTCGGACGACAGCGCGATCAGGTTCGGCATCGCGCCGCCCAGGCCGATGCCGGTCAGCACGCGCACCACGACGAGCATCGCGAAGCTCGAGCTCTGCGCGGTGGCGATCGACAGCAGCCCGAACAAGGCAACCGAGGCGATCAGCACGCGCTTGCGCCCGATGCGATCGGCCAGCCGCCCGCCGAGCATGGCGCCGGGCAGCAACCCGAAGGTGCCGGCGCTGAACGCGATGCCCATCTGCGACACGCTCAGGCCGAACTCCCGCGCCATGCGCGGCGCGGCAACGCCGACCGACTGCAGGTCGAGCCCCTCGAGCAGCGCGATCGCGAAGCAGAGCGCGAGCGTGGTCGCGACCGCCGGCTTTTCGGCAACGTAGGTATTCATCGATGTCTCCAATCCATGTTGTCTCGTGGTCGGCGCGCCTTGCCGGGCGCCGCGGTTTTTTATCAGGCAGCCTGATTCACTGGCCGTAAAAAAGCCTGCCGGTCGCGTGGCCGGCAGGTCCTTGTTGTCCGTCCAGGACCGCGCTCAGGCGCGAATCACGTCGGGATCGTCGCGCGCCGGGTCGTACAACGCCTCGATCGCCGCCGCGCGATGCTGCTGCACGGCCGCCTGGTTCAGCGACCCCTTGTCGGTCACCTCGCCGAGATCGAGCGACGGCGGGCGGTCCATCAAGCGAATGCGCGCCACGAAGGTCGCTCCGCCGCTCGCCTGCCGATTCAGTTCCGCGAGCCAGGCCTCGAAGGCCGCGCGCACGGCCGGCGCGCGCAGCACCTCGGCGGCCGGCGCGTCGGCGGCGAGCGCGGCCAGCGCCCGGCAGGCATCGAGGCGCGGAAACACCAGCAGACCGATATCGTCGCGATTGATCCCGGTCACGACCACATCCTGCACATAGGGCGCGCCGCTCGACACGGCCCTCGCGCGCAACGGCCCGACGCTGACGAAGGTGCCGCTGCTCAGCTTGAAATCCTCGGTCAGCCGCCCGTCGAACTGCAGTCCGAGTTCCGGCCGATCGGGATCGGCGAACACCGCCGCGTCGCCGCTGCGGTAATAGCCTTCCTCGTCGAACACCTCGCGCGGATCGACCTCGGCGTGCCAATAAGCGCGCATCACGTTCGGCCCCTTGAAGCGCAGCTCGAGCTTGCCGCCGCTCGGCGCGAGCTTCACGTCGCAGCCGGGCGCGGGAAGCCCGATATAGCCGGAGCGCATCAGCGGCCCGGTCGTAAACAGGCAGGACGGCGAGGTTTCCGTCATGCCCAGGCCCGCCATGATGCGAATCCGCTCGCCGCAATGCGCGGCGGTCACGCGATCGAGCCGGTCCCAGGCGGCTTGCGAGAGCCCCGCGCCGCCGAAGAAATACAGCTTCACGCGCGAGAAGAACGAATCGCGCAGCGCCGCGTCGCCTTCGAGCGCGGCGGCCAGCTCCTCCCAGCCCTTCGGCACGTTGAAGTAGATCGTCGGCGCGATCTCGCGCAGGTTGCGCACGGTTTCGTCGAAACGGCCGGGCACCGGGCGGCCGTCGTCGATATACAGCGTGCCGCCGTTGTACAGCGCGATGCCGAGGTTGTGGCTGCCGCCGAAGGTGTGATTCCACGGCAGCCAGTCGACCAGCACCGGCGGCTCGCGCCCGAGCTCGGGCATGGTCTGGCGCAGCATCTGCTGGTTGCTGCACAGCATGCGATGCGTGGTGGGCACGGCCTTCGGCTGCCGGGTGGAACCCGAGGTGAACAGGATCTTCGCGAGATGGTCGGGGCCGATCGCGGCATGGATCGCGTCGATGGTGCGCGGCGCCGTGGCCAACAGGCGCGAGAGCGGCAGCGCATCGCCGGCGGCATCGGCATCGCGCGCCACGATCAGCGTGGCATCGGCCGGCTTGGCCGCGTCGAGCGCGCGGGCAAACGCGGCGCGCTCGGCGACGAACACCGCGCCCGGCCGCAACACGCCCAGCGTGTGGCGCAGCTTGCCGTAGTCGGTCGAGACCAGCGAATAGGCCGGCGAGATCGGCGCATACGGCACGCCGGCCAGCATTGCCGCGAACATCAGTTGCAGATGCTCGAGATCGTTGCCGGACAACACGGCGAGCGGGCGCGCCGCCGACAGGCCGAGATCGACCAGCCCCTGCCCGATCGCGCGCGAGCGCTCCAGCATCTGGGCGTAGCTGATGCCGATCCAGCGGCCATCGTCGCCGCGGCGCGCCGCCAGCAGCCGATCGGGATGCGCCTGCGCGCCGCTCAGCAGGCGGTCGCTCAGGCGCGCGGGGTAGTCACCGAGCGGCTCGCGCGCGCTCAGGTACCAGCTGCCGTCTTGCGTGCGGCGCATCGCGGCGGCGCCTTCGGCGACCGCCGCCGCGCGATAGCGCACGCCGTCGTCGGCACGTGCCGGCGCGGGCTGCGATGGGTTCATCGTCGCGTCGCTCATGTCGGACCGTGGCACGGCGTGGCCTGCATGGCGGCCCGCTCCGGCCCGCTGGATCCAGCGTTCGACGCGCCAGCGCGCGCCTTCGTCTCGCCGATCCGCATTCGTCTGTCGGTCATCTCGTCTCCTGCCTTGTCTGTCCCGTTTGCCGGCTTCAGCGCTTGTAGGCCTGCAGGCCGGGCTTGATCGCCTTGTCGTCGAGGAACTGCTTGAGGCCCTGCTCGCGGCCATGTTCCGGGTCGCGCAGTTGCGCCTGGTCGAGCTTCGCGTACAGGTAGTCCTCGTTCTGCTCCCAGGTGAGCTCGCGCGAGCGCTTGAAGCCGTGCTTGGCCGCGCGCAGCACGACCGGATTCTTGTCGATCAGCCGCGCGGCCAGCGCGATGGTCGCCTCGCGCAGCTCGGCGAGCGGCACGCTACTGTTCACCAGGCCCATCTCGGCCGCCTCGATGCCGGTGAAGGTATCGCCGGTCATGATGTAGTGCAGCGCGCGACGATGCCCGACCGTATCCGCCATCGCCTTGCTGACCAGGTTGCCGGGCGGGATGCCCCAGTTGATCTCCGACAGGCCGAACACGGCCTCTTGCGCAGCGATCGCCAGATCGCAGGCGACCAGCGGCGAGAAGCCACCGCCGAAGCACCAGCCGTTGACCATCGCGATGGTCGGCTTGCCGTACATGCGCAGGCGGCGCCATTGCCATTCCGATGCGTCGCGCCGCACCTTTTCCTGCAGCGCGTCGGAGCCGCCGTCGATCTCGCGGAAGTATTCCTTCAGGTCCATCCCGGCCGTCCAGGCGGCGCCGGCGCCGGTGAGGACCAGCACCTTCGCCTCGTCGTCGAATTCGATCGCGTCCAGGACCTGCAGCATCTCCTGGTTGAGCGTCGGGCTCATCGCGTTGCGCTTGTCGGGACGGTTCAGGGTGACCCAGGCGATGCCGGCCTCCACCTTCACGTCCACGGTCTGCCAGCGCTTGTCGTACTTGCTCATAGAAGTTCCTGTCGTTCGTTTTCGTGCCATGACGCACGCAGCATCCCTGCTGCGGACAGCTCAATTTAATATCAGGCTACCTGATATTGCAAGCAGCACGAGCGCAGGTGTAAACCCGGAGCGAAACGACAGGAAGCAGGGATCGATCAGGCGCCGCGGCAGCGGCGGCGAATGGGGAACAGGCGGGTCAGGCCGCGCGTTGCGGCGGCAGGCTCAGCCGCGCAGGTTGCGCGCGAACAGTTCGAGCGCGCGCTGGACGTGCACGGCATCGTCGGCGGAGACGTCGCCGAGCATGCGCGTCTCGAGCGGGCGCAGTACGGCCTCGCACTCGCGCAGCATCGCCGCGCCTTCGCCGGTCAGCTTCAGCAGGATCACGCGGCCGTGAGAGGGATCGGCCTCGCGCGTGACGAAGCCACGGCCGGCCATCACGCTCATCACCTCGTTGGCCGATTGCGGCGTGATGAAGGAGCGGTCGGCGAGCTGCGCATTCGACAGGGCGCCGCGCGCCTCGAGCACCGACAGCGCCGTGTATTGCGCGAGCGTGATGCCGAGCGGCGCGAGCGCGTCGGTCATGTGCCGACGCAGCAGCCGATCGAGCCCGCCGATCGCGTAGGTCAGGCGCTGCGATACGCGCGCCTTCGGCTTGTCGCCCGGCGTGGAGGCGGCGGATTTCGGATTCGCGGACTGGGCGGGGGCGGACTTCATGGCGCGGGAGGGAGGAAATGGCGGTGATTCTAGCAGCCCGTCGCGTGCCGGGCGGCAAGCCATGCACGCCTCGCTACCTCTTGTTCATACTGATGTGCTGTAACGTTGCCAGCTAGCGCCACGACCTTTATTTGTTTATCAACATCCGCTCGACATTTGCTTGTTCGTCGACGCCCTGTCAAGACTGACCGGCAATCACAGAAGCACGACGCTCTCGCGCATATTCATGCATGTTGACAGGTGTTGTATCAAGGACGCGTGTAACCATTGCAGCAAGGAAACGACCGGGCGTGAGCTCTTCTGGTGTCGCATCTTTACGGATCGTTACCTTCGGCAATCGAGCGATTTCACGATCAACATCGGACGTCGCAACGAACGCCGGCAGATCTTCATCTCCGTCTAATTCAAGCCCAAGCTCGGGGACACCTTCCGCATGTCTTTCCTCTCCCGTATCTGGAATTTCGGCACTGTCAGCATATTCCATCAAGACGAGACTAGTAGCGTGGTACGCATCGTCCTCGCGACCAAGCTTAGCCAGCAAGTCAAATAGCCACGCGGCAGTACGGGGCTCTTTTTGCAAAATGTCAGAACGCAGTCCAAACACAAAACCAAGAGCAGCAAGCGGATGCCTCAACCTCAAATTCTTCGCATCCCCGTAAGATTCCTCGATTCTATTCGGAGCGTTCTTACCGTAGGAAGAGTCCATACGTTTCGTTGAAATCAGTAACTCAGGGCCTGTAGCCCAGTCGGTAATAATGACATCAACTTGCTTGAGGTAGTTCTTTCCAAGGATTGACGCACTGGATGAGGTGACGTCACGAATAGATGCCGCATTAGTAATGCGCTCCGCCACGGCATCGCCCATCTTGCGGGGCAATTCCTTCAGCAATGCAGCAACTGGGGCGGGAAGAATACGTGGGTGCACCGGTCGCGGCCAAGCCTGGTCTCTACCAAATCCAGCTCGTCGCAATTCATAGCTCAGCCATACGTCAAGAGCAAGAGCCGGCACCCCAGATTGAGTCTCTGCTTTCAAATAAAGAGGCACGCCCAACAATAGCGTGAGCGTGTCATAGTCAGGTTCAAAACGTAACACTCCGTTTGAGCTCTTAACCCAAGGATTACTATGAACTCCGCCAGGAGCGGCAAGATCAACGACTCTGTCAAAAAGAACCCACGCTTTTGCTTTTGCAGATGTCTTAGCGGCCACTGGCTGCCCTCACAGTACGGCGTTGAGCAAGCTCCGACCTCGCTTGCCGAATATATTTGATTTTTGTTGCGGTCAACTCTCCGCGCCCCTGCAGAACAATCTCATCGACCATTTCAACGGCACTCAGCAGGCTTCCGGAAGCAAGGAGATCAGCAACTTGTTGCTTGATGTCGCGAAGTGCATCTGCATGAGCCAAAACCAATGCGTGCGAAGGCATTGCCCAAAGGTCGGCCTCTTTGGGCTCGATCTTTAGAATGCCACCACCATAAGCACGGCCAACTATCTCCGCGTGCAATAGAGTAACCGAATTCAAACTTGCAAGAGGTAAAAGTTCACGCCCCAACTCTCGACACTGGTCGTTCAGATAAACACCATGTACTGAGTTGAGATGGCGAGCGCCTGCATCATTTGCAGTAAGCCTGGGTGTGTCCGCATTCATGCACGTCAGCAATAAATCAGCGGCAGGGACCAGTGGCACTTGATACCAAGTCTTACGAACACGGCATTTGTACGCAGTGTCGACACCAGTGCGATGACCATTCTCTATATATGCCGCTGCTTCCGAGGACGGGGGATTACTCGGATAAAAGAGGTACGTAGCATGGCCTTCTCGACCCAACTTCGTGAGCATGGCACGGGAAAGCGAGAGTCCACGCAAATGCGAGCTGCCAGGTGGCGAAAGACGAAGCAACTCATTCCTATGCAAGCCCAATTCCTTCACGCGCTGCGGTGAAAGCGTGAAGTACTTATTGTTGCCCGTAACAATTCCGAGAGTGGTATCTCCCCACGATTCCAAATGTGTGAAAAGACCCTGTTGCTGCAGCTCATGCACTGACTCGATCGCTTTAGGGTCGATGAGGCTGCTGGTCCACTTGGCGGCGGGATCGGCCGGACGCCAAATCTGACCCGCACCAAGCGTCGCGAGTTCAGCGGCGTTCTTTGATTGACGAATCGTTGCGTGGTTCGCTGGGCCTTCAAGATAGCCATCGGCTAGCAGCAGGACGACATCCGCCTCGGCCTCAGGGAACACCTGCTCGTCAAAAAGCACAAGTTCCACGTCACGGAAACGATTGAAGAGGAAACGACGCACCGGGGCCGCATAGTTCACTGATAGCAGTTCGGCAGGCAGCACGAGACCAAGCCGTCCACCTTGCTTCAAAAACATTGCGGAATGGACTGTGAATGCGGCCCAACTGGAAGCGAGACCAGTCAGGGACACACCCCCTCTGAGAGCCGCCTCACGAGATCGGGCGCGAGCCTCACCTGAAAAATCTTGATAGCGAATATAGGGCGGATTGCCAATTACAGCGTCGTAGACCGGGTTCGGCTGGACTGCAAAAAAATCGCTGTCCAAAATTTTCGATTTCCCTCCGGCCTCAAGAATGCGCTCACGAGCAATTTGGGCGCTATGTGCGTGAATCTCGACACCATTAACAAGAGGGCGCGAATTCTTCCCAGGATTCAACGTTCGAAGACGATCGACCGCGGCAACAAGGAACGCGGCATCACCTGCGGACGGCTCCAACACAGAGTCGCCGGAGGTACGGACGGCCCAACTGACGACGAATCGAGTAATTTCGTCAGGAGTAAAGAAGGCGCCCCGCTCTTTACGAAGTTCGGGCGTATCAAAAAGATCCAAAGAGTGTCCGCGAGTCATTTGCAAATCCTGGAAAGCAGCGCCGCCAGTCCTGACGGATAAGGGGCTGCGCCAACCCCGGCGTACTGGACGGCGCATTTTAGCTCGGCAGCAAAGCAACCGTCGAGGTGAGGAAGTTCCGCCTCACAACCATCCAGACTTCTGCAAACAGCGATGGTTGGAATGTCTGGCTGGCAGACAATCTGCTGCGACATCAGTTGCTTTCCCTGTCCACAAGCCGCCATTGTAGCCAGAGGTACTGTACAAAAATACAGTGCATTGAAAATTTATCCTGCGTCTGATCGGCACGCCGCACCGAGCAAACCGCGCATCGTGGGTGAAGGGTCAAGATACCCGTGGCTAACTCAGAATTAGCGGGCGCGAAGCACTCGCGAGCACGTCGGGAAGCGCCCCCCATGCTAAGCTCACGCCCTGTCGCCTAAGGCTGCCGGACGGCCTCGTGTCGAGCGGAGCCCAGATCGGTGGTCCGTGCCCGCCCCGCATCGCGAGCGTCACGCAGGCACCCAGCCGGGCCCATCCTCAGGCTGGCAATCGAATCGCACTTTCATCCCCATGTCCGCAGCCGATCCCACCTCCGGTTACCTCAGCGACGTGACCTTCCCCGACCGGTTCCATCGCGAACTGTCGCCGGCCTGGCTGAACTATGCCGGAGTGATCGGCGGCGCGCGTCCCAAGGCGCTCGACCAGCCATTCCGCTATCTCGACCTGGGTTGCGGCTTCGCGCATTCGACGGTGATCAACGCGGCCGCCTTCCCGCATGCGGAATTCCATGCCTGCGATTTCAACCCGGCCCACATCGAGGCGGCCTCGCGACGCGCGGCCCGGCTCGGCGTGAGCAACACGGTGTTCCATCAGACCAGCTTCGAGGCCCTGCTCGAGGCGGAGCTGCCGCCTTTCGACTTCATCGTGATGCACGGCATCTACAGCTGGGTCGACGCCGACGTTCGGCGCGTGGTGCGGCAGCTGCTCGATCGCCGCCTCGCCGACGGCGGACTCGTCTATCTCAGCTACAACTGCGAGCCGGGCTGGTCGGCCGAGGCACCGCTGCGCAAGCTGATGCTCGAGCTCGCCCAGGCCGCCGACGGCGACATCGAGACTCGCACCGGCAGCGCGCTGGCGGGCATGCAGCGGCTCGGCATCCCGAGCCTGCGCTACTTTCGCGACAATCCGGCCGCCACCGAGGCACTCGCGGCACTCGCCGACGATCCGCTCGACTACCTCGCGCACGAATTCCTGAACGGCACCTGGCAGGTGCATTACTCGGTCGACGTGGTCGACGAGATGGCCGAGGTTGGCCTGGCCTATGCGGGCAGCGCGACGCTGCCCGACAACCATCCGCTGCTGCTGATGGACCGCCCGGCCGCCGATGCGATCGCCGCCTTGCCCAACGCGCGGCTGCGGCACCTGGGCGAGGACTTCGCGGTCAACCGCCGCTTCCGGCGCGACGTCTTCGTGCGCGGCGCGCGCGCGGGCCGCTCGCCCGGCGAGGCGATGCGCCATCTCGACGAGCTGGCGATCGGCTGCTCGGGCGCACTCGAGAAGATCGAGCCGCGCATGACGATTCCGCGCGGCGTGCTCGGTTTCCAGCCCGACTTCATCGCCGACCTGCGCGCCTTGCTGGCAGGCGGTGCGCTGCCGATCGGCGAGATCGTCGCGCGGCTCGGCGGGGCGCAGCGCAACGCGCGCGAGATCATGCAGAACCTGCTGTTCCTGGTGGCGGGCGGCTCGCTCACCCCGTTCGCGCGATCCGGCGGCCCGGATGCGAGCGGCCCGCGCCGCGCCGCGAGCGCGGCCACCGCGGCTGCGCTCGCCAGCGGCGGCACGCCGGCGGCAACGGTGTTCGTGCCCTGCGAGGTGCTCGGCAACGGCGTTGCCGTGAGCGGCGAGGAAGCCGCCCAGGCACTCGCCTGGCTGGCGGGGAAACCAGTGGCTTGCCCCGAGCGGCTCGCACGGCTGGGCGTGTTGCGCGGCGGTTGATGGTCGTTGCCGACACGGCATCGACTGCGTGGCGTGCTGCCCGGTACCCGGAGATATCAGGCCCGAGGCGGGGAATAAAGCACGTCGATGGGATAGGGCAAGGCCAGCGCCGGCATTTCGTGCCGATGAAAATACGCGATCGATTTCGTCTCGCTATCGATCGGCTCTCCTGTCCCGCCCACGATCTCGCAAGCGAACAGCGTCACGACATACTCGACATGATCGCCGCTCGGATAGGTGTAACGAAACTCCCGCCCTCCGAACACACCGAGGATGCCCTTCACGTCGACGCGATATCCCGTCTCCTCCATCACCTCACGAATGATGGCCTCCTGCGGAGATTCCCCCAACTCGATCCCGCCGGCCGGAAGGCTCCAAGGCTCGCCCGACGCCTTCTCCTGCAACAGCAGGCGCCCCTGCTCGTCGTGAATCACGGCTGCCACGGATGGGCTGATGATCCGTGCATTCCCGACATGGCTGCGAAGCCAACCGATATAGCTCTGGCCGTTCATGAGATGGATGAGTCGAGTGAACCAGCCGACGATTCTAAAGCACCGGAATCACATCCCCCGCCACGCCCGTCACGATGTTCTTCGATCCACCGCTCAGGAACGCCGACCCGAACTTGTAGAGCTGGTACTTCCGGTTGTTCAGGTAGTTCGAGTCGAAATCCTTCCTCGGCTTCGCCCACTGGTTCGCGATCTCGTCCGCGCTGTACACCTTGTAGCCCGAATCCTCGATGTACTTCGCGCTCCAGTTGTGCAGGCGGGCCAGATACTTCACCCCGGCATCGTATTGCGACTGGTTGATCACGCAGCGCCCCGCGAACATCTTGAGCAGGTGCATCTTGTTGATCGCCCCGCTGTTCAGGATCAGCGCCGAAATGAGCGGCACCCGCGTCGCGTAGTACTTGAACCACGTGTTGAATGCGATGGGATCCTGGTGAATCTTCAGTGCCGCGAGCCCCTGGAATTTCTCCTTCGCCTCGGCCACGAACTTCCGGAACAGGTGCAATTCATATAGGCGGTAGGCCGTCTTGATCAGCACCTCCACCGCCGACACGACAAAGCTGACCACATGCGCCGCCCCCAGCGAGGCGACCTGCAAACCGAATTGCACGCCCGAGCGCAGCGTCGCGTACAGGTTCTGCGCCGCGATCACCGACATCTTGGTTTCCAGCGCATGCACGATGGTGGCCGGCGTGCCGTCGACCACCTGCACGTCCTGCCCGCTCTGCCAGGCCTTGTATCGCTGGAACACGGCCTCGACGAGCGTGTTCACGGCGGTGGCGAGATTCATCGACACGCCGTATGTCGCGTTGGCCACCGTCGACAGAAAACGCTTCACCAGGAAATCGGTCAGGGCCCGCAGATCCTTGAAGGTGTTTTCGTCGATGAAATTTCCCGCCGCGGTCCAGGCCTGCTTGAAGGCGCCGAAGATCTTGTCCGACAGCGCGATCTCGCCGTTGCTCAGCACCTCGGGAGAGCGATGGAACAGGATCCCCGAATCGACCGTGAATTGCGTCGAGGGAGGGTCCGCCGCCTTGGTGCCGGCCCCTCGCGCGTCGAGCTTCTTGGCGAGCTTTTCCGCCTGGGTGCGAACCCCGGTGCTGCTGATGTTCCTGACATCGGTGACGATCTTGCCGGCCTCCTTGCCAGCCTCGATAGCCCCGAAGGTCAGCCCGGCATTCGACATGTCGAACACCCCGCCCGTCACGATCTGGAACTTGCCGCGCTCGCACTCGAGCTTGGAGAAGAACCAGAGGATGCCGGCGCGCGCATTGGCCATGTCGTCCACCATGAACTGCGCCGATCCCGCCAGCACGTCCAGGTCGACCGAATAAAGCCACGAGTACAGGAGGGAGAAGTACTCCGTCTTCTTGTTGCGGGCATTCCGCTTCCACTCGTCGCCCATGCCGCTGCTGCGGCGCCAGGCGAAAAACGCGTTCTCGATGATGCGCAGATTGCCGGGCGACTTGCCCACCTCATAGGCCTTGATGGCCAAGTCGAGCGCCGCCAGCCTGGAATCGCGGCGGCCGATCGTCAGCTCGGTCTTTTTCTTCCACTCCTCGTAAGTGAAAGGTAGGGGCTGGAGCCCCATGCGCTGTCTGGATTGCATATTCGACCTTGTCAGCTCTCAGTTTGTCGTGCGGCACGGAGAAAAATGCTGCGACAGACATCTCGGCCCTCGATGCATCGAAGGCGCCCTCGGTTGTACGTCCAGATCGTCTTGAGTGTCTGTCGCACTCAAGAACGCTTGATGCCGTGGATCTATTCCGTGTGCAGCCTCTCGAATTCGACGAGGTGGGCAGACGTGATGCGGTCACGATCGGGGATGAACGTGTCATGGACGTGAAGCTGCCTCCAGGCGACATCACACCGCACGGAAATGGCTTTTTTCGGATATCGCATCCCGGACAATCGACACGCTTGCGCCCGTGGCGACGGTGTCTCGGAACTGCGAATCGACCATGGCCCTGGATATCGGGTCTACTACATGAAGCGAGGCCGCGTCGTGGTCATATTGCTATGCGGCGGCAATAAGGATAGTCAAGGTCATGACATTGCCGTCGCCAAGGCAATCGCTGCGCAATGGAAGGGGTCCACGATATGAAAGCCGTGAAGTTCAGTCGATACGATACCGTCGACTATCTGCAGACCGAGGAGGAGATTGCCGCCTACCTCGACGCTGCGGTCGAAGACGGCGATCCGGCCTTGATCGCCGCAGCCCTTGGTGACATCGCGCGTGCGCGAAATATCAGCCAACTCGCGCGCGATACCGGCATGAGTCGTGAAGGCATTTATCGAGCACTGTCGGGCGACGGCAATCCGAGTTTTGCTACCGTGATGAAAATTGCGAGTGCGCTTGGGCTACGGATATCCTTTCGACCCGCGACATCGAGCCCATGAACAGGTGATCGACTCGCCAGCGAAATTCGCCGGCACACGACACCTCGATCGATATCCGAATCCCCTGCCATTCTCGTCGAACTTCTCACGAGAGATGTCCACCTTCAATCGATGAACCGCCGCCGTCCCGCGAGAACCGCGAACACCGTAACCAACGCACTGACGACGATCAGCACGGCCAACGGGACACGCCAGGCACCGGTGGCGGCATGCAAGGCCCCCATCAGCAGCGGGCCGACAGCCGAGCCGGAATATCCGATGAACTGCGCCATGCTGGACAGCCTGGCCGCCTGGTCGTGATGGTGGGTACGCAGCGCGAACAGCGACAAGCTGGTGGTCATCGAGAAGCCGGCGCCGAGGCCGGCAACAACGAGCCACGCGGCAGATACGGGAGCACCGCTCCAGAGCCCGAGCGTGCCGACGAGCAGAGACGCGCCGCACACGTAGCCCATCGCACGCTGATCCTTCATGCGCTTGATGAGAGGCGCCGAAAGCAGGCTCGTCGCCACCGCGACCACCTGGTAAAGCAGCAGGTCGAACCCGGTGGAAGCGGCGGACTCGCCACGCTCCAGTCCAATCGACGCGTACCAGGTCACGAGCGAATAGAACACGAACGAATGGCAGGCGAAGAAGCCTGAAATCTGCCAGCCGATCGGGTGTCGCCAGGGCGAGACCGAGCCGGCGGCGCTTTCCTTGCGCACCGAGGGACGGTGTTCGAAGCGCAGTTGCGGCAGCCACGTCGCGAACGCCGCCACGGTGATGATGATGCTCATCCCGATGGCGACGCGCCAACTGGAGCCGGGCAGCGACGCGACGGGCACCGCCAGGCCCGCGGACAGGCCCGCCGCGCTGGCCATGGCCGCGGCGTAGAGGCTGGTGTAGAAGGCGGAGCGCTCCGGGAACTCGCGCTTGACGAGCCCGGGCAGCAGGACATTGCCGATGGCGATGCCGGCGCTCAACAGCAGCATGCCGAGCCAGACGGCACCATCGAACGGGCAGGAACGCACGACGGTGCCGACCAGGATCGCGACCAGCGCGGCACCGATGCCGCGTTCGAGGCCGATTGCCCTGGCGATCGCCGGCGCGACGAGCGACAGCAAGGCGAAAACCAGAAGCGGCAGCGCACCCAGCAGGCCGGCGGCGGAATCGCCGAGCGACAGGTCGGATTGAATCCGGTCGAGAACGGGGCCAAGCGACGTGATCGGTGCGCGCAGATTGGCGCCGACCAGGACGATACCGATGGGGAGAAGATAGCCACGGCGCAATGCGGCCGCGTTGACGTAAGCGGATTTCATGATGCGTGAACCTGCGCAATCGAGCCTGCCGGGAGAGCAAGCCCAATGATTTGCGTTGGTTCACGTTAACGCTTACGCGAGGATCGGGAAGTGGATTGAACCTCGTCTGCGGCGCAGTGTAACGAAGAGAGTTCGCGAGTGCAAGCGAGTGGAACCGGTGGTCGATTCGCATGGAATCGCGAGCCGCCTCCCTGGATTCGACATGGGCCGACCGTTCGTCGAACGAGCCAACTACCGGTATCGCCCGATCTCGCATCGGCACCCATCATCACGCTTTGTTTCAAGCCAATGAGCCCGTCGAGCATTCCTGATTTCCACCGGCCATCGCTTCGCATTCACCGCCAAGCCATCGCGCAAAAGGATTTAAATCCCGCCGAATCGCCCACCCGACAAGCCTTCCCCACCCGCCGCCCGTGCCGCCCGCCGAGCCTCGGAGACTCACCTCGGCATTACCCCCATTCCCAACCCGAAAATAATTCGGCGTCGGTAAAAACCACCTTCACGACACGCTTTTTCACACTCCCGGCGCCGCTTCCCCTGCGTTCGCATACCGCGTTCTAGCTTCGCATCCGCCACACGCCGCTATCGAGCGAGCGCCTACATTAGCCGGAACGAAAGCTCAGGCTGTGACCAGACTCGACGGACCCATGAAACTGCTGCGGATTCTGACCGGCACCCACGCAGGCGCGCAATTGCAGCTCGCGCCCGGCGCGCACCGCATCGGCACGGACGACGCGGCCGACATACGCCTGACGGACTGGCGCGGTGCGGATCTGTGGCTGACGGTGGACGATACGGGCGTGGTGTCGGCGCAGGCGGTGGCCTCGGCCAACGCGGGCGCGGCGGCCGGCAACCCGACCAGCGGCCCGCTCGAGACCATCCTGCTGATCGACTTCGTGCCGATGCAGTTCGACGGCACGATCCTCTGCGTCGGCGACGAAACCGGCGTCTGGCCGTCGGACTACGAGCTGCTGCAGACGCTGCTGGCCAAGCCGGTGCCGAAGGCCTCGCCGCTGCGCCGCCGCTACCTCGGCATCGCGGCGGCCTGCTTCGGCGTGGGCGCGGTGATCGTGACGGTCTCGGTGCTCTCGACGGTGCAGATGAGCCGCGCGGCCCTGCCGCCGAACGCCGACGACAACGCGCGCCGCGTCACGGAAGCGCTCGCGGCGGCCCGCATCGACGGCCTGAACGCGCACGCGGTGGGCGACACGGTGGTGGTGACGGGCATGCTGGCCAGCTCGGCCGACGATTCGGCGGTGCGCCAGTTGCTGCGCCGCCTGACGATCACCCAGGTCGCGCCGCAATACGACGTCGCGCCCCAGGTGGCGCGCAGCATCGAGGATTCGCTCGGCGTGCCCGGCGCGCGCGTGCAGTACGGCGGCGGCGGGCGCTTCGTGATCAAGGGCTCGGTCGGCAACAAGATGGCGCTCGACGCGGCGATCGCGCGCGTGCGCGCCGATCTAGACCCGAACGTGAAGGACATCGTCGCCGACGTCTCCGAATCGGCCAGCAACGCCACCTCGACGGACGCGACGGCCTATTCGGAAATGATCTCGGCCGACGGCGTGCAGTACGCGCAGACGCCCGACGGCGTGAAGCACATCTACGCCTCGGATCCGCAGGACGCCTCGGCGGCCGACGCGGCGGCGGCAGCCGACAACGCCGCCAATGCCGCCGCGAACGGCGCGGCCGACAGCGGCGTGACGGGCGCGAACGGCACCGTCAGCAGCAACGCGAACACCGGCGTCAGCGCCCCGGCCAAGGTCGCGGCCACCGGCACGGCAGCCAGCGCGCAGGCC